>JBLIJY010000294.1:0-3609 GCA_047636095.1 Hydrogenophaga sp.
CTCAACGCCGGGCTGGACCTGCCCTGGTCGTGCCGGGGCGGCGTGTGCTGCACCTGCCGTGCCAAGGTGATGGAGGGCAGTGTGCTGATGGACAAGAACTTCACGCTCGAACCCTGGGAGACCGACAAGGGCTTTGTGCTGAGTTGCCAGGCGCGCCCGACCAGCGACACGCTGGTGGTGAGCTACGACGAGCGCTGAGCGGGGAGTCTGAGCGTCAACGCGCACCCGCCATCGCGGCGTCAAAGGCAGGTCGGCCATCCAGCGTGTTGTGGCCAGCACCCGCAATCACCACCACCTTCGCCACACCCGGGGCGAAGCGAGCCACCAGCGCATCACTGCGCTCGCGGCCAATCACCTCATCACGCTCGGCCAGGATGACCGTGGTCGGCACCCGGATGGTGGGCGCCACCGAGGCCGAATCGAAGCGATCCCGGATCAACCAATGCACCGGGAACAGCGCAAACTGTTGCGCCGCCACCGCCGCAACGCTGTCGTACGGCGCGACCAGCACCAGCCGCGACACCGGTCGACCTGCCGCCAACCGAATCGCCACGCCACTGCCCAAGCTGCGCCCGATCACCGTGGTTTCGGTGTGGTCGCTTGCCACGCGGTCGAACAAGGCCATGGCATCGGCATGCAGGGCGGTCTCGGTGGGCTTCCCGGTGCTGCGGCCATAGCCGCGGTAGTGCATCGAATACACCGCATGCGCGGGGAAGGTGGAGGCCAGCTCGGCCAGACTGCTGGAGACGTCTTCGGCATTGCCACCGAAGTACAGCACAGCGCGAGGCCCTGAATGCGCCTGCACCGACACCTGCAATTCAGCGCCCGGCACAATGAGCACCAGCGCAGGCGCCGGAACCCGCGCCGGCTGCGGAAAGTACAGCAACGAACGCTGGAACAGGTAGAGCAGCAGACAAGCTGCCGCGTAGAGCAGCAGCGCGCCAGCCAGAAAGCTCAGCGCGGTGCGCGTCATCTTGGCCCGAGCTGGCGCTCGCCCGCACTCACACAGTCGCCAGCGCCTGCGACAGATCGTCCATCAGGTCATCGATGTGCTCAATGCCGATCGACAGACGCACCATGTCTTTGCTAACCCCGGCACGAGCCAGCTCTGCCTCGTTGAGCTGGCGGTGCGTGGTGGAGGCCGGGTGGCAGGCCAGCGACTTGGCGTCGCCGATGTTGACCAGGCGGGTGAAGAGCTGCAGCGCGTCCTGGAAGCGCGTGCCAGCGGCGATGGCGTCGTCCGATTTCAGGCCAAAGCTGATGATACCGGACGCGCGCCCGCCCATGTACTTCTGCACCAGTGCGTGGTCTTTGTGGTCAGGCAGACCGGCGTAGTTGACCCAGGCCACTTTGGGGTGGGACTTCAGGTGGGTCGCGATTTTCACCGCGTTCTCGCAGATGCGGTCCATGCGCAGCGCCAGGGTCTCGATGCCTTGCAAAATTTGAAACGCGTTCATCGGTGAGAGCGCGGCGCCCATGTTGCGCAGCGGCACCACGCGTGCGCGACCGATGTAAGCGGCAGCGCCCAGGGCCTCGGTGTAGACCACGCCGTGGTAACTCACATCGGGCTCGTTCAGGCGCTTGAAGCGCGCCTTGTGCTCGGCCCAAGGAAACTTGCCGCTGTCCACAATGGCACCACCAATCGTGGTGCCGTGGCCGCCCAGGTACTTGGTGAGCGAATGCACCACGATGTCGGCGCCGTGCTCGAATGGGCGGCACAGGTAGGGGCTGGGCACGGTGTTGTCCACCATCAGCGGGATGCCGGCGGCATGCGCCACTTTGGCCAGCGCGCCGAGGTCGGTCACATTGCCCAGCGGGTTGCCGACCGATTCGCAGTAAATCGCCTTGGTGCGCTCGTCGATCAGCTTGGCAAACGAGGCCGGGTCGCTGGCGTCGGCAAAGCGCACTTCAATGCCCTGCTGCGGGAAGGTGTGAGCGAACAGGTTGTAGGTGCCGCCGTACAGCGTGGCCGCCGAGATGATGTTGTCACCCGCCTCGGCAATGGTCTGGATGGCCGCGGTGATGGCGGCCATGCCCGAGGCCATGGCCAGCGCACCGATGCCGCCTTCCAACGCCGCCACGCGCGCTTCCAGCACGCCGTTGGTCGGGTTCATGATGCGGCTGTAGATGTTGCCGGCCACCTTGAGGTCGAACAGATCGGCGCCGTGCTGCGTGTTGTCAAACGCGTAGGCCACCGTCTGGTAAATCGGGACTGCCACCGCTTTCGTGGTGGGATCGGGCGTGTAGCCGCCGTGGACGGCAATGGTTTCGAGTTTCATGGGGTCTCCTGAATCGTTGGGGGTTAACGGGGAATGCAGAGCGGGCGAAGCGACCAAAATTGTGAAGCCACCACGCGATCAGAGCCGTAACAGCACCACGGTGCCCACACCGGCCGCCACCAAACCGATGGCCTGAGCGGCGGCGCGGCTGAGGTCGATGATGCGGTTGCCGCGCCGGGGTCCACGGTCGTTCACGCGCACCACCACCTCGCGTCCGTTGGCCGGGTTGCGCACCTTCAGGCGGGTGCCAAACGGCAGGCTGGGGTGGGCGGCGGTGAGCGCATGCATGTCAAACCGCTCGCCACTGGCGGTGCGCCGACCATGAATTTTTTGACCGTACCAAGAAGCCAGGCCGCGGGCGATCTCCTGCTCGGCCTCGCCTGGGTCCTGTCTTTCTGGCTGATCCGGCCTCTTGGCCTGGGCCTGGGCTTCGGTATTGGTCTCGGTAGGGTCGGGAATGGGCTCGCCTGGTACCCGCCCGCGACCCGACGCACAGCCAGCCAGCAGCAAGCTGGCCAGCGCGATGGCGGCGCGACGGCGGGCAGCAATCAAGCCGTCAGGCCCAGCCGGCGCGCGATCTCCAGCGTGGCCGCGCTCTGGTTCATGCTGTAGAAATGCAGGCCGGGCACACCGCCGTTGCGCAACTGGTCGCACAGGTCGGTCACCACGTCCAGCCCAAAGGCTTTGATGGACTCGGTGTCGTCGCCAAAGCCCTGCAGTCGCAGCCGGATCCAGCGCGGAATCTCGGCGCCGCAAGCGTCGGAGAAGCGCAGCAACTGGGTTGAGCTGCCGATCGGCATGATGCCCGGTACCACCGGCACATCAGCGCCCAGCTGGTAGGCATCGTCCACGAAGCGGAAGTAGGCGTCGCTGTTGTAGAAATACTGGGTGATGGCCGAGTCTGCGCCGGCCTGCACCTTGGCCACATAGGCCTGCAGGTCGGCCTCAGGCGATTTCGCCTGCGGGTGGACCTCGGGATAGGACCCCACTTCAATGTGAAAGTCGCGACCGGTTTCCTCGCGGATGAAGGCCACCAGGTCGCTGGCGAACTGGAATTCGCCACCGAGGCCGTAGCCGCTGGGCAGGTCACCGCGCAGCGCCACCAGGCGCTTGACGCCCATCGCTTTGAGCGTGGCGAGCTGCTCGCGCACGCTGGCCTTGCTTGCGCCAACACAGGAAAAATGCGAGGCCGCGTCCACGCCTTCGGCCAGGATCGCGCCCACGGTGTCGAAGGTGCCTTGCTGGGTGGAGCCGCCCGCACCGTAGGTCACCGAGCAGAACTCGGGCTTCAGCGCGTAGAGCTGCTGGCGCACCACGCTCAGCTTGACCG
>JBLIJY010000295.1:0-3601 GCA_047636095.1 Hydrogenophaga sp.
GCCCCAGCGGCTGGGCTTAATCCCCCTGAAACCCCCCGCGCCGCAGCGTCACCACCAGCGTGTCGCGCCAGCCCAGCGCACCTTCTTCCAGCGGCTGGATCGGGGTGCTTTCGTGGATCACCCGCGCATCGTCGAGCAGCAGCACCGACCACGGCTCGCTCAGGGTGAAGCGCTGGCCGTTGGGGCCATCGGCCTCGAACACCCGGGTCTCAGCCCCTTTGATGCCCTGGCGCCCCACCATGAACACGGCCACCAGATCCACACCGTCGCGGTGCGCGCCCTCGGGCGTGGGCCGACCGATGCCGTCGGTGGTGTCGATGCGAAACTGGTGCGCCTCCGCATACCAGGGCTGCGGTCCGCGCAGCGCCGAGGCTACCGCAGCGAGCTGCACCATCAGCCGCTGCCAGGCCGGGTGCGCCACCATCTCGGGCGCCATCGGCTCGAACCAGCGCCGCATGCCGCCGTGCAGCGCGTTGTATTGCAGTGGCTGCCAGTGCGCGCGGTGCGGTGCGAGGGCGACGCGATCGGCATCGACCACAAAGCAGCTGTGGCGCCGTCGGCGGTAGTGGCCGCCATCTTTCAGGTAGTTGTCGCTCGGCAGGGCGTCCCAGTGCGGCAACCAAGCTTGGAGCGCCGCATCGTCTGGCTGCACCCACTGGCGAATAGTGTGGGCCGGCAACACCGCGAAGCCTTGCGCTTTCAGCGTGTCGTCGAGTGCAGCGGCGGGGGTGCAGGGCGGGATCGGGGCAGATGTTGTTGTCATGGCCAGGCAGTTTAGCGGGGCGGGCGGGCGCAGAGTTGGGGGCGGCCTGGTTGGCCAAACACACGCGGGCGCTGCCCATGCGCTGCCAGTGCGAGCCTGTCCGGGCCGAGCCGGGGCAACAGCACAATGGGCGAAACGTTGGGCGCTTAGGCCCGAGTGAATCCCCGCCGCGCGGGGAAACCCTCTGCAATCGCCCTGGTGCGACTGGGTATATTTGTTCAGACACAGGAGAGAACACCATGGCTCAAGCGATACCCGTCTCGGCACCGGCGGCGAGCCAGCCAGCGACGGATGCCAACAGCGCCGCCCCAGACCCCACCCCAACCCCCAGCACCGACGGCCCCCGTGGCCCATCGGTTTTTTCATTGGAACTGGCCACCCTGCGCTTTCGCGATCCGTTCACTTGGCTGCAGCTGGGCTGGCAAGACTTCACCCGCTGCCCGCGCATCGGCCTGTTTTACGGGTTGTGCTTCTTCGCCATGGGCCACGCACTGATGGCAGTTTTCGAGCGCGCGCCCGCCTATGTGCTGGCGCTGAGCGCTGGTTTCTTGCTGCTCGGCCCGTTCCTGTGCCTGGGGCTGTACGACGCCAGCAAGGCGATGCAGACCCACAGCCACCGCCCTTCACTCTCCGCCTCGCTCACCGCCTGGCGGCCCACCAAGGGTGCGATGGCGATCTTTGCCGGTGTGCTGCTGATCCTGGAAATGCTGTGGGGCCGGGCCTCGATGGTGGTGTTTGCGGTGTCGTTCAACAACCTGCCCACGGGCAATTTCTTCGCCCATGTGTTTGCCTGGGAAAACATCGGCTTTCTCATCACCTACACCGTGGTCGGCGCTGTGTTTGCCGGCCTGATTTTCGTCACCAGCGTGGTCTCGATTCCCATGATCATGGACCGCCAGGTGGACGCGGTCTCGGCCGGTCTCACCAGCATCCGCGCCTGCCTGCAAAACCCCGGCGTCATGCTGCTTTGGGGTGCGCTGATCACGCTGGTGATCGTGCTGGCCATGTTGCCCTGGTTCCTTGGCCTGTTCGTGGCTGGCCCCGTGATCGGCCACGCCACCTGGCACGCTTACCGGGCCATCGTGCCAGTTGCGCCCTGACTGCCAGGCGGGATTCAGGCGTTGACGTTCACCACCACGCGCCCGCGCACCTGACCAGCCAGAATTTTTGCGCCGCAGGCAATCGCCTCGGCCAGCGTCACCTCGGTGGTGATCGCAGCGAGCTTGGTGCGGTCGAGGTCGCTGGCGAGTTGCGCCCACGCGGCTTCGCGCTTGGCCAGTGGCGCCATCACGCTGTCGATCCCGTAGAGCGTGATGGCGCGCAAGATGAACGGTGCCACCGAAGCGGGCAAATCCATGCCCTGTGCCAAGCCGCAAGCCGCTACCGCGCCGCCGTAGCGCGTGCTGGCGCAAGCATTGGCCAAGGTATGGCTGCCCACCGAATCGACCACGCCGATCCAGCGCTCTTTCTGCAGTGGCTTGCCCGGCGCGCTCAGCGTGGCGCGGTCGATCACACTGGCAGCGCCAAGGCTTTTCAAGTAATCGCTCTCATCGAGCCGGCCGGTGGAGGCCACCACCGTGTGGCCCTGCGCGGCCAGCAGCGCGATGGCCACACCGCCCACGCCACCGCCGGCACCGGTCACCAGCACTTCGCCTTGCCCCGGTTCCACGGGCTTCGGGCCTGCGGTGGCCCAGTGGCGCTGCAAGGCCTGCACGCACAGCATCGCGGTGTAGCCCGCCGTGCCGATGGCCATCGCGTCGCGCGCGCTCAGGCCCTCGGGCAAGGCCACCAGCCAGTCGCCCTTCACGCGCGCCATCTGCGCCAGACCGCCCCAGTGGCTCTCACCCACACCAAAGCCGTTCAGCACCACCCGGTCGCCCGCCTTCCAGCGCGGGTGCTCGCTGGCGGTGACCGTGCCAGCGAAGTCGATACCGGGGACCAGCGGAAAACTGCGCACCACCGGCGACTTGCCGGTGATGGCCAGACCGTCTTTGTAGTTGATGGTCGACCACTCGACGCGCACCGTCACATCGCCCGAGGCAGGCAACTGCGCCTCGTCGAGCTCGCTCAGGGTGCAGTGGTAACCGGTGTCATCGGTCTTGTTGACGAGCAGGGCTTTGAACATGGGGGTCTCCTTGGGTTGAGGGTTCGGCGCTGGTGCGCCAGAGGATCGCCAGCAGCCACCAGCCCATGGCTGTGTTGGCCAGTGCGAAGAGCGTGAGCAGCACCAGCAGGCCGCCGGTGGGTTGCAGCAGGTGCAGCGTCCAGGCGAGCGCCGACGACAGCGCGTTGAACACCAGCATCAGCCAGAACAAGCCGCGCTGTGGCTGCCAGATGCGTTGAATGGCTCGACGGAAAGGGGGGACGGGCGCGGGCATGGTCCATTGTGCCGCCAACGTGCGAGCCATCCAGCTAGGTCAGCCCGCCGGTTCTGCTTGTTGCAGCAAACGCCACATCACCTTACCACTGCCGCTTTTGGGCAGTGCCTCCACAAATTGCACCGAGCGCGGCGCCTTGTAGACCGCCATGTTCTCGTGGCACCAGTCCACGATGTCCTGCTCGCTGACCTGGCCGCGCGCCTCGGCGCGCAACACCACCACTGCTTTCACGCTCTCGCCACGGTAGGCATCGCGGGTGCCGATCACGCAGGCCTCAGCAATGGCGGGGTGGCGGAACATCAGCGATTCAACCTCGGCCGGCCAGACCTTGAAGCCGCTGGCGTTGATCATGCGTTTCAGGCGGTCGGTGATGAAGAAGTAGCCGTCTTCATCGACACGACCCAGATCGCCCGAGCGGAAATAGCGCTGGCCTTCGAACATCACAAACGCCGCCTCGGTG
>JBLIJY010000296.1:0-3594 GCA_047636095.1 Hydrogenophaga sp.
TGGCAGCGTCGGGCTTGTCATCGGCGCTCACCTACGGCCCGAACCACGCCTGGTCGTGGATCAGTCCGCCCGCTGCGCTGGGCCTGGGGCTGGCTGGGATCGTGGGGCTGGCGCTGCTGGTGCTGCCGCAGCGCCTGTATGGGGTGCTCATGCTTTTGTGCTTGGCGATTTCGCTCAGTCTGCTCAACCGTGCGCCCGCCAGCCCGTACTACGCGCAATCGCTGGAGGTTTGGGAGCGGGGGCAGTTCATCCGCTTTCATGGGTTGTCCCAATGGCTGGGCTGGTTGTGGCCTTATGCTGCTTTGATCCTGGGCGTGCGCGCCTTGCTGACGTCGGCGCCTCGCGGGTGAGTGCCCACTAGAATTCAACCATGTCCCAAGCTCCAGCCCCCGCTGCACCGCCCGAAGAGGCGGTGTTCTACTACCAGCGACACATCTTCTTCTGTCTCAATCAACGAGAGGGAGGCAAAGAGTCCTGCTCGCAACACCAGGCACAAGCGGCTTTTGACCGTTGCAAGTCCCAAGCCAAGGAACAGGGTTTGCTGGGCGCGGGCAAGGTGCGGGTGAACAAGGCCGGTTGTCTGGACCGCTGCGCGGGCGGCCCGATCGCGGTGGTCTACCCGGAAGCGGTCTGGTACACCTATGTCGACCAAGACGATATCGACGAAATTGTGCAATCGCACCTCCGCGACGGCGTGGTGGTGCAGCGCTTGTTGACACCGCCCGACGTCGGCCGCTGAAACCAACCGGCTGGGCTGGGCGGCTCTGTGGCCGTCTTGCCTGCCCTTTTCTGATGAATGCCCAAACCGAACATCTGTTCCAAGACGGTCCTGCTGGTGCGCTGGAAGTCGCCATCGACCGTGCGCCTGAACCCCGGGGCGCGGTGGTGATCGCTCACCCCCATCCCCTGCATGGCGGCACCCTGAGCAACAAAGTGGTGCAAACCTTGGCCCGCGCCAGTGTGCTCGCAGGCTGGACTGCGGTTCGGTTCAACTTCCGAGGCGTGGGACGCAGCGAGGGCCAATACGACGAAGGCCGTGGCGAACTCGCCGACCTGCTCGCCGTGATCGAGGAGCAAGTCCCCACTGGTCCGCTGTGTCTGGCGGGTTTTTCTTTCGGCGCATTCGTGACGTCGCATGCGGTGGCGCAAATTCACGCGTCGCGCGAGGTTCAGCACGTGGTGCTGGTCGGTACAGCGGCCAGCCGGTTCGCCGTGGCCGAGCTGCCGGCGGAACTCCAGCGCCGCACATTGGTCATCCACGGCGAGCAAGACGATACCGTGCCGCTGGAATCGGTGATGGCCTGGGCCCGGCCCCAGATGCTGCCGGTGCTGGTGGTGCCCACCGTAGGCCATTTTTTCCACGGCCAGCTGCCGCTGCTGCGCGACACCGTGCAGCGCCATCTGCGCGGCTGAGTCCTCTGCGGCCAAGCCGCGCGTTTTTATCTCGAACCCAAGGATCCCGTTTTGTTGTTGCGCCGTACCTTTTTCCGAGTCCTGCTGGCCTGCCTGCCTTTGGCTGTGGCTTGGCCTGCTGCTGCCCAGATGCCCCAGCCGCCCGAGATTGCGGCCAAGGCCTATCTGCTGATGGATGTCACCTCGGGTCAGGTGCTTGCCTCGCGCATGCCCGACGATCCGGTTGAGCCCGCGTCGCTCACCAAACTCATGAGCGCTTATCTGGTGTTCGATGCGCTCAAGGCCGGCAAGATCACGTTGCAGCAGACCCTACCGGTGAGCGAGCGGGCCTGGAAAATGCCGGGCTCGCGCATGTTCATCGACCCCAAGATGCAGGTGCCGGTGGAAGACCTGATCAAGGGCATGATCGTGCAGTCGGGCAACGACGCCACCATGGCGCTGGCCGAAGGCGTGGGCGGCACGGCCGAACGCTTCGTGCAGATGATGAACGGGCAGGCCAAGGCGCTCGGCATGAAGCAGACCTCGTTCAAGAACCCCGAGGGCCTGACCGAAGCCGGCCACACCACCACCGCCCGCGATCTCGCCTTGCTTGCCACGCGCCTGATGCAAGACTTCCCGAAAGAGGTGGGTTACTACGCCATTCAGCGCTACAGCTATCCCGGCACGCCCAAGTCCAACGACACCAACCGCAACCAGTTGCTGTTCCGCGACCCGACCGTTGACGGTCTCAAGACAGGCTACACCAATGCGGCAGGCTACTGTTTGGTGGCCACCGCCCGCAGACCGGTGGCCAGTTTGGGCAGCGGAGATCAGGGCGAGCGTCGCTTGCTCAGCGTGTTGCTTGGCGCGTCCAGCGAGAGCGCCCGCGCCACCGAAAGCCAGAAGTTATTGAACTGGGGCTATACCGCGTTCGATGCGGTGCGCCTGGTTTCTGCGGGTGAGCCACTGGTCTCGGTTCGGGTCTGGAAGGGCAAGGCGCCTGAGGTGAAACTGGGCCATCCCGAGGGCGTGGTGGTCACGGTGCCTGCTGGTGAAGGCGCTCGCCTCAAGACCGAGATCACGCGCCCCGAGCCGCTGGTGGCGCCACTGATGAAAGGTCAATCGGTGGGCATGTTGCGGGTGACTCTGGCCAACGGATCTCCGGTCAGTGAGGTTCCCCTGACGGTGCTGGAGACTGTGGAGGAGAGTGGCGTGCTCGGCCGCGCCTGGGACGCGCTGCGGCTCTGGATTCAGTGAGTCCTTGGCCTTCGGCGCCTGATTTCGGGCGCTGTCAAGTTGCCTGAACAACAGCTGCGTGCTACAGTCGAGGGCTTTTCGGAACACTCCGAGAAGCTTTCGTTTCCGTATTTTTCAGACGTTTAGGGACGTTTCATGCCAACCATCAATCAACTCGTGCGCCACGGCCGGGAGGTCGAAAAGACCAAATCCAAGAGCCCGGCCATGGAAAACTCTCCACAGCGCCGCGGCGTGTGCACCCGTGTGTACACCACGACGCCCAAGAAGCCCAACTCCGCTCTGCGTAAAGTCGCCAAGGTGCGCCTGACCAACGGTTTTGAGGTCATCTCCTACATCGGCGGCGAAGGCCACAACCTCCAGGAGCACAGCGTCGTGCTGGTTCGCGGTGGTCGTGTCAAGGACTTGCCCGGTGTGCGTTACCACATCGTGCGTGGCTCGCTCGACCTGCAAGGCGTGAAAGACCGCAAGCAGTCGCGCTCCAAGTACGGTGCGAAGAAGCCCAAGGTCAAGTAATTCGTCGGTATTTCGGTGTTGTTTACCGCGTGGCGCGGTGATGCAGCGCAGTGACCCGAAGCCGGCAATGTTGCGGGTGGGTCAAGTAAGTGAGAGGCAGGCTTGTCTTTCGCGGTGCCTGCCAAGGTGCCAACTGAAGCAAATTTGAGGTGAAAAAATGCCACGTCGTCGCGAAGTCCCTAAACGTGAAATCCTGCCGGATCCCAAGTTCGGCAATGTCGAGCTCTCCAAGTTCATGAACGTGATCATGGAAGGCGGCAAGAAAGCTGTCGCTGAGCGCATCATTTACGGTGCCTTGGAGCAGATCGAAAAGAAGACCGGCAAAGACCCGGTCGAAGCCTTCTCTGTTGCCATCAACAACGTCAAGCCCATGGTCGAGGTCAAGTCCCGCCGTGTGGGTGGTGCGAACTACCAAGTGCCGGTGGAAGTGCG
>JBLIJY010000297.1:0-3593 GCA_047636095.1 Hydrogenophaga sp.
TGAACGAGCCGTCGGACTTGCGCATCACGCGGTCTTTGTCGTCGCCGTAGTCGGTGGATTTCAGCCACAGCGCGCCGTCTTGCTCGTAGGTTTTGCCAGCTGCGATGAGTTTGTTCACCGTGGCCTCAACGCGGCCGCTGGTGTACAGGCTGGACTCCAAATAGTAGTGGTCGAACTTGACCGCGAACGCCTGCAAATCGAGGTCTTGCTCGTGGCGCAGGTAGGCCACCGCGAACTGGCGCATGCCGTCGAGATCGTTCACGTCGCCGCTGGCCGTGAAGGCGCGGTCGTCGGCATGCACGGTCTTTTTCGCCAGGAAGTCGTTGGCGATGTCCTGGATGTACTCGCCGTTGTAGGCAGCGGCATTTTCGCCACTGGGCCAGCCCGCATCGCCCGGCTTCACGCCCTGGGCGCGCAGCTGGGTGGAGCTGGCCAGGGTGCCGATCTGCACGCCGGCGTCGTTGTAATAGAACTCCCGGTGCACGCGCCAACCCTGGGTGGCAAACAGGTTGCAGATCGCATCACCCAGCGCGGCCTGGCGGCCGTGGCCCACATGCAGCGGACCGGTGGGATTGGCGGAGACAAACTCCACCAGCAGCTTCTGGCCGTCTTCACCCGATCTCGCGGGCGCTGTGCCAAAACCCGGACCGGCCTGCAGCACCTCGCGCACGGTTTGCTGCTTGGCCTCGGGCTTGAGGCGGAGGTTGATGAAGCCAGGGCCGGCGATGTCGATGTCGCTCACCCACTGCTGGTACACCGGCTGCGCCAGCAGCGCGGTGCGCAGCTGCTCACCCACCTGGCGCGGATTGAGTTTGAGCGGTTTGGCCAGCTGCATGGCGGCGGTCACCGCCAGATCGCCGTGGGCGGCCACCTTGGGTGACTCGAAAGCCGCCTTGGCGCCAGCGCCGGGGGAAATCGCCTCCAGCGCGGTGGCCAGGCCGGTCAGCAGGTCTTGTTGGATCTTGAGCATAGGGCGGTGATTTTAAGTTCCGGCTGGTGTCGCTCTGCGAGACGCTACAAACTCAGCTACCGTTGTCTCCATGAATACTTCCTCCACACCCGAGCGTCGCCGCTGGTTAGGTCGCTTGCTGGCCCTGGGCGCGGGCACCGCCGCAGCCACCCGTGGCGCCCTCGCGGCGACCCCGCTGTCGATGAAACCCCCTCAGGCCGGCGACGACGCGCCGCACAAGATCGTCTACCAGCTCAACCACCACGAGCCCGAGTACCAGGAAGCCATCCTGAACTCCATCAGCGCGCTGCTCAAGAAATACGTGGACGACGTGGCCATCGTGGTCGTGGCCTGGGGGCCTGGCATCCACCTGCTGGCCAAGAAACCGCAGCGCCCGGTGCCCGAACTGCACCAGCAACGGGTGCGCAGCATGGCCGAGGCCTATGGCGTGCGCTTCATCGCCTGCGGCAACACCATGCACACAGTGGGCTGGACCGCAGCTGACATGGTCGATTTCGCCGAGGTCGAAGAAGTGGGCGCGGCCGCGGTGATGGAGCTGCAAGAGCGCGGCTACGCCTACCTCGCCTGGTAGTTTTCCCATCGGGGCCGGCTGGCCGAAGCGAGAGCTCAACCCACGCCTAAGCACAGACCATTGACACCCTTCAAACAGCAGCCGACCCCAACGCTGAAGCCACGGCCACCACGGCCGTGAGCGGCGGCAAGCGGTCCAGCGCGGCGGCCTTGACCGCCTGGGTCAGCCGCTGGGCCGAGGGCGATTCGCGCGCCCAGTGCTGCCAGTACAGTGCCACGTCCACCGTGGCGCCGGGCAGCACTTCCTGCAACACCGGGCGGCTGGCCAGGCTTTGCTCGGGCACCATGCCCCAGCCCATGCCCAAGGCCAGTGCTTCCTCGAACGCATCCACCGCCGGTGTGAAGTGGCGCGGGTAGTGGGCTTGGCGCAGCCCGAAATGTTGGGTGAGGAACGTGTCTTGCAGCGCGTCCTTGCGGTTGAAGATCACAGCAGGCTGGGCCAGCAGCTTGTGCGGCGACACCGCGCCGGTGGGCGTTCGGCAGCGTTGCACCACGGCAGCGGTGGCCACGCAGCGGTACCGCATGACGCCCAGCGGCTCGGCCACACACCCGCGCATGGGATCGGCAAGCGCGGTCACGCAACCGATCACATCACCGCTCTTGAGCAGGTCGTGGGTATGGTCCTGGTCGTCGATCACCATGTCGAGCAGTAACCGGTGCTTGAGCAGGAGCGGCGCCACACCGGGCAGAAACCAGCTCACGGCAGAGTCGGCGTTGATGGCCACGCACAGGTTCTGCCAGCGCACCTTGCTGCCCGCCACGGCACCACCCTGCAAGGCGCTGAGCACATCGGATTCCATCAGCCGCACCTGCTTGATGTGGGCCAGCAGCGCCTGTCCGGCCGCCGTGGTCCGCACCTGCTTGCCGCGCACCACCAGCCGCTGGCCAAGGGTTTCTTCCAGCGACTTGATGCGCAGCGACACCGCCGCCAGCGTGATGGAAAGGGCTTTGGCGGCAGGACCGAAGCCACCGTGTTCGACCACAGCGTTCAGAGCCTCCAGTTGGCGGGCGTCAAGCATGGCATTCAAGAAAAACTCAACCCGAAGGGGTTTGGTCAGGTTCAGTTTAAGCCGGGCGACTGCCCCGGCGCGGCGGCTCAGTCCAGTTCTGCGCGAGCCCCTGGCGGCAGCCCGGTCAGCGGCAGCCCGCTCTGGTCTTTGAGACCCACCCCCGTGAGACCAATTCGGTGGCTCTCGCGGAACAGCCAGGCCAACCGGCGCGCGGCGGTGTCCAGGTCCTGCCCTGCGGGGCGCACATTGGAGATGCAGTTGCGCTGCGCATCGCTGCAGCCCACGCGCGGTACGTGCGTGAGGTAAATGCCCAGGCTGTCGGGCGAACTCAGGCCCGGGCGCTCGCCCAGCACCATGGCCACGGAGGCCGCACCCAGGCGCTCGCCCACCTCGTCGGCCAGCGCCACGCGGGCTTCGCGCGCCACCACCAGGGGGCCGAGTCGAACGGCGGGATCCAGCGCGCGGCGAATGGCTCCCAGCAACGCTGCGCCGTGCCGCTGCACGCCCAGTGCCGAGAGGCCGTCGCCCAGCACCAGCACCAGATCGGGCGCCTGGGCGGCTGTGCGGCTGTGCGGCTGTGCGGCTGTGCGGCTGTGCGCAATGGTGTGAGCTGCTCGACGCTCTGCGCGTCCAGCCGCCGGCCGAGGTCGGGGCGAAGCAGGTAGTCGTGCCGGTCGCTCGCCTGGCTGTGCAACAGCAGCGGCGTCGGCCAGCCCTGCTGCTGCAGCTCGGTGCACAAGGCGTCGGTGTCCAGCGGCAGGTGAATGGCATCGCGCGCCTGGGCATGGGCCAGCGAAAAATCCAGCAGCTCGCGCGTGGGCAGGCTCACGCCGGTGCGCCCCAGCGCAATGCGCGCCGGGGTGTGCTGGCGCAGATGCGCCCAAAGGTCGCGGCTGGGATCGCGGCTGGGTGTGGTCATGCGCGTTGCGGCAGGGTCCATAGCGAGTTGGGCAAGGCGGGCTGGCGCGGGGCACTCAGCAGCTGACCCTGTGCACCCGTGACGCCCACGCGCTGCAACCAGGCCTCGAACTCAGGCGCGCGCT
>JBLIJY010000298.1:0-3587 GCA_047636095.1 Hydrogenophaga sp.
TGGGGCAACGCGGCGCCGCCAGGCCACAGGCGCTGCACCAGAAAATGCTGCAGGTGGACTGCAGCGCCCTGGTCACCGGTTTCACTCAACACAGCTATTTCACCAACGGCCGCATCGCGCGCGACATTCGCCTTTCGCTGCAGGGCCTGCCGCCCGACGCGCCCGAGCGCAGCTTGCGGCGACTGGCCGGCGCACCCAACATGTGGCGCTTTTAGAACCTGTTGCGAAGGTTTTGTGCGTGCGAACCGGATTCGGCCATCAATCTTGAACCGACGACCACTTCTTTTGCCTGTTCGGCGGCGCAAAAGATGCCTGGTGAACGTCGGCGTTGTAGTGCCGCCCCTCAAACGCCTTAACGGGTTTGCGCAACGACACGCCATCCCGGCTGTAGAGGAAAAATCCAAAATCGGCGCCGGGGTACAGCGGGATGTTGGTGTGATGGACCTCGATGTGCGGCAGCAGCCTGGTCCTTTGCATCACGGTCACCAGGTTGTCGCCATCCCCGCTCACCTCTTGCAGAAAATCGCCGCCGCTTTGCGACAGGTAAATGCTGTCGGAGTCGAGGATCACGCCCGTCTCTGGCAACAAGGACACCACTTCGGTGAGAAATTTCTCCGTGAACAGGCAAGACGATGGGCCGACCGGCTCGGTGAGGTCGAGCACGATCAGGTCGTAGCGCTTGCCGCTGCTCAGTGCCTGGCTGGTAAAGTTGGCGGTGTGATCGATGACGAGTGTCACGCGGGGATCGTCGCAGTCGCCATTGACCGCCAGGTATTCCTTGGCCAGCGCAATCACGCGCTGGTCGATCTCGACCATGGTGACGCTGGTCACAAGAACGGATAACGGATAGGAAATTCAACCGCATTGGGCCGTGTATGGCACAGGTTTTGGGCTTCGAAACACGTGAGGCCCAGACAGTTTGAGCGCTCGCAGCCGTTCAATAGCGAGACCTTGGGATGCCAAATAGATTTGGGTCTGGCGCGCACGCAGCTGCTTCCCGCAGCTGTCGAAATCGCCGCTTCACTCAGTCACCAATTGATGCGCTGGTCCACCTCGTCGTCCGGTGCCGGTTGTGCCGCCAAATCCCAGTCTGGGTCAATTTGCGCCATGGGCGCTTGCATTGGCGCGGCCAACGCTGTTACTGCACTGCGCAGCGGCGAGTTCGGTGCCAGCACACCAAAGTATCGATGCCGGTGCGTGCGCGGTGGCGGCACCAGCGCTGCGATGCGATCAATCAGCTCCAGCGGCGTGAGGGTCAGCTCATCTGTCTTGGCTCCGCGCTTGTCACTGCCAGGCGCGCTGCGTCCACTTCGGCAAACGCCGGCAGCAGCTCGCTGGCAGCCACCGCTTCGCCAGCGATCCGACAGCGCTCCTCAAAGTGCACCAGGTGCGGCGAGCTGTAGACGCCGGTGCGAAAGCCCGCTTCGCCATACACCGCCTCCAGCATCGCGCAGGTGGAGCCTTTGCCGTTGATGCCCGCGACCGTGGTCACCGGGCAGTCCATATCCAGGCCCATGCGGCGGGCCACCGTCTGCACCCGATCCAGCCCCATCTCGATGCCGCTGATGCCTTGGGGATGCAGCCGCTCCGCGTGGGCCAGCCAATCGTTGAGAGTGTTCATGTGGCTGGATCGTCCGGCCGGGCGAGCCGGCCGGACGATCGCCAGAGCCGCGTGAGGACCTGGCCCGTCGCAGACGCGCCAACAGCACTTCGACACAAATATTTTCAATGTCCAGCTTGCATATGTGTAATTTGCCCATTCATACTGAGGCTTTGTGAATACAACTTTGCCACCTAGGACGCCGTTTTGCTCTCCCTCGAAAAAGCCCTGCAGACCGAGCAACAAGCGCTGAGGCGTGCGGTGCAGGCTGTGCTCTCGCCACTGGCTCAGCTGTGTTTGGCCCGTGGTCTGAACATCCAGTCGGTCGAGGAACAGATCAGGCTGGTGTTTGTCGGCGCGGCACGGCGCGCACACACTCAGACGGGCGGCACGCCCAACGCCAGCCGCATCAGCACCGCCACTGGCCTCACGCGACGCGAGGTCACCCGCTTGCTGAACCAACCGGTGGCAGGCGAAGTGCAGCGGCCCTCACCGGTGATCCAGCTGTTTACGCGCTGGCTGAGCGATGCGCAGTGGTGCGACAAGCACAAGCAGCCGCGCAAACTTGTGCGCCAAGGCGCGAGCGACAGTTTTGATTGCCTCGCGCAGTCGGTCACGCGCGACGTGCATCCGCGCACCCTGCTCGAAGAGTTGTGCCGTCTGGGACTGGCCAGCCACAACACCGAAAAAGACACCGTGCAGCTGCAGACCGCGGCCTTTGTGCCGCGGGGCGACTGGTCGCGCATGTTGGATTTCCTGGGTCAAAACGTGGGCGATCACTTGAGCGCGGCGACCGCCAACGTGCTCGGCGATGGCCAACAACACTTTGAACAAGCGATCCATGCCGACGAGCTGTCAGAAGCTTCGATGCAGGAGATACGCGGCCTGGTGAGCCAGGCCTGGAACCAGTTGCTGCAGTCGATGGTGCCGCGCATCGAAGCCTTGATCGAAGCCGACCGCGTTGCCGGGCGGCTCAGCGATCAAAAAGTGCGCATCGGTCTCTTCACCTGGTCTGAACAAATCCCTTCTCAAAACCCGGTTCAACCTCCCTCCAAACCCCTTTCTCCACCCGAAGGAAAAACGCCATGAAACACCACCCTCTCTCCGACCCTCGCATTTTGTCTCACGTCGCACGCAGGCGCAGCGTGCTAGCGCTCATGGGTGCAGTGGCGATCTTGAGCGCCTGCGGTGGCGGCGGCTCTGATGTGGCCAGCGTGGGCTCTGGCGGCACCGGCTCCTTCACCGTTGGCCGCGTTGCAGGCTTTGGTTCCATCATCGTCAATGGCATCCGGTTTGACGACTCCAACGCTCAAGTGCGCGATGCGGACGGCAACCTGAGCAGCCGCGATCAGGTGCGGCTGGGCATGGTGGTGTCGATCAACGGGTCTTCAATTTCGCCCGGCGTGGCCGGCGGCTTGCCCAGCGCTTCTGCCAGCAGCCTGAGCTTTGGCAGCGAACTCAAAGGCCCGATCGCCAGCAAAACCGCTGATGCGTTTGTGGTGCTGGGCCAGACCGTGCGCATCACCAGCACCACCGTCTTCGAACTCGGCATCGGCGGCGGCCTTGCGGGATTGGCAATGGGCCAGGTGGCGGAGGTCTACGGCTACCTGAACCCGACCACCAACGAGATCATCGCCACCCGCATTGAGCGCGAAAACGGCGCCAACGAATACCGGCTGCAAGGCCTGGTGAGCGGGCTCGACCCTGTCGCCCGCCGCTTCAACATCGGCACGCTCTCCATCAACTACACCGGCGCGCGCGACGTGCCGACGACGCTCGCCAACGGCCAGGTCGTTCGGGTGCGCCTGGCGACCACGCCCACCGTCTCGGCCGGCGCCGAGGTCTGGAGCGCCACGCGTTTGCAAAAGCCAGAAAGCCCGATCAACGACATCAACGACATCGACGAAGCCGAGATCGAAGGCGTGGTCTCGGCTTTCACCAGCCCCACCAGCTTCAGCGTCAACGGTATCGTGGTGGACGCCAGGAG
>JBLIJY010000299.1:0-3536 GCA_047636095.1 Hydrogenophaga sp.
CCGAACTCATCTGGGCCAGCAACCGCTCCACCCTGTTCATGTTCACCAGCCACGGTGGCCGCGTGCATTCGATGACGCTGCGCAGCTGCGAAAAACTGGTGCGCAAGCGTTGGCTGCGCCTGGTGGCCACGCGGGTGGTGATCGAGGCGGCGCTCAGGGCGGTGGGCGAAGAAGCTGCCGAGCCCGCCCCGGCGGTCGAGGCCTGACACGACCCTGGGGCTCCACCCCGGCACGAAGGGTTGTGACCGGCCTCACGACTTGTACTGACGGGGGAGCGGGTGTCAGGCGGTGCCAGACTCGGCGAAAACGCCGACGTACCGGTCGCGCAGCACATTCTTTTGCACCTTTCCCATGGTGTTGCGCGGCAGCTCATCCACCACAAAAAGCCGCTTGGGCGCTTTGAATCCGGCGATTTGTGACTTGATGGCCTGCGTGAGCTGCTGCGCGCTCAGCGATGCGCCGACTTTGGGCACCACCACCGCCACGACACCTTCGCCAAAGTCGTGATGCGGGCAGCCGATCACGGCCGATTCGGCAACGCCAGGCAGCTCGTTGATATAAGCCTCGACTTCGGCCGGGTAGACGTTGTAGCCGCCCGTGATGATCAGGTCTTTGCTGCGGCCAACAATGGTGAGGTAGCCGTCGGCGTCGAACTTGCCCACGTCGCCGGTGCGAAACCAGCCGTCGCTGGTGAACTCCTTGGCGTTGACCTCGGGCATGTGCCAGTAGCCAGGGAACACGTTGGGTCCTTGCACCTGGACGCCACCGATCTCACCCGTCGCACAAGCCGAACCCTGTTCGTTCATGCAGCGCACCTGAACGCCTGGCAGTGCGCGACCGACGGTGCCGCCTCGGCGCTCGCCATCTTCTGAGCGGCAGGGGTTGGAGGTGAGCATGGTGGTTTCGCTCATGCCGTAGCGCTCCAAAATGGTGTGGCCGGTGCGCGCCTTCCAGTCGGCGAAGGTTTCGGTCAGCAGGGGGGCGGAGCCGCTGATGAACAGGCGCATGCGCGCGCAGGCGTCGGGTGTCAGGCCAGCTTCCTGCAGCAGCCGAACGTACAGCGTGGGCACGCCCATGAACACCGTGGCCTGCGGCAGCCAGGCCAGCACCTGCGCCGGCTGGAACTTGGCGCACCACAGCATCTTGCTGCCGTTGAGCAGGGCGCAATGGGCAGCGACGAACAGTCCATGCACATGGAAGATGGGCAGGGCATGGATCAGCACGTCGTTGGGCTGCCAGTCCCAGTGCTGGAGCAGGGTGTGCACATTGGACGACAGGTTGTCGTGGGTCAGCTGCGCGCCCTTGCTGCGACCCGTGGTGCCGCTGGTGTACAGGATGGCGGCAAGGTCGTTCGGCGCGACCGAACAGACCACCTGCTCGGGCGGATGGGCCTGGACCGCAGGCAGCAGACTGCCTTCTCCGCCAGCGCCCAGACTCATGAGCGACGCCACGCCCAGCTCGTCGGTGATGGCGCGCAGCTCGACCTCGCGGGCTGGGTCGCACACAAACACACGCGGCTCGGCATTGCCAATGAAATAGGCGAGTTCAGCCGCCTGGTACGCCGTGTTCAGTGGCACGTAGGCAACACCGGCTCGCAGGCAGGCCAGGTAGAGCAGCAGCGCAGGCACCGATTTTTCCACCTGCACCATGACCCGGTCCCCGGGCTCCAGGCCCTGGGCTTGCAGCCAGCCAGCCATGCGGGCGCTGGTCTGATCGATGTTGCCAAAGGTGATTTGCTCGCCGGTATCGGTCTCGATGGCTACACGTTCGGGGTGGCGACGAAAAGTCGCCTGAAAATGGGCGTAGAGGTTGTGTTCTGTGGTGTTCATGGGGGAACCTCCTGGCGGAGGTGAATGCTGCGCGAGATCAGGACCGTGGCTTCAGAAGGCGCCTAACGGCCGAGGCGTGGCTGACCTTGTTGTCGACGAACTGCTGGTGGCGGGCCTCCACCGATCCGATGTCGTAGAGGTAGTTGACCATCAGGCCCAGCGACTGCCGGATGCCTTTTCGCGAGAGATCGGCTGCGAAGTTCACCCGCTCCAGCCGGGCGCCGTTGTCCAGATGAAAGCGCGCCACTGGGTCGCCCAGCGCTTCGTGAGAGGCTTCAACCAAGTAGCGCGCGCCCAGCGACACCAGGTCTTCTCGCAAGTCCTTGGACATGTTTTGCAGGTCTTCGGGCAGGGGCGTAGCGTGATTTTGTCGCCAGGTTTTCACCCGCTGCAACATCGCTCGCCATGGGGCGTCGGTCTCAAGGTCTGCGTTATGGCTGAGCCAGCGGCCAAAACCTGGCACCGGCGAGAGCGTGCAGAAGGTCTTGATCTGGGGTGACTCGTGCTTGAGTTGGTCGGCCACCTTTTTGATGAGGAAATTGCCCAGTGAGACGCCACGCAGTCCGGGCTGGCAGTTGCTGATGGAATAGAACACAGCGGTGGTTGCTTTGCCGGCCAGCGCAGCGTCTGGCTTTGACTCAAGCAGTGGGGCGATCGCATCGGCCATTTCATTGACCAGCGCCACCTCCACAAAAATCAGCGGCTCGTCACCGAGCTGTGGGTGAAAGAAGGCATAGCAGCGGCGATCGGGCTGCAGACGGCGGCGCAGGTCGTTCCAGCCGCCAATTTCGTGCACCGCCTCGTGGTGAATGATTTTCTCCAGCAGGGCCGCGCTGGAGTGCCAGTCGACCTGTTCCAGACGCAGAAAGCCTGGATTGAACCAGGAGCTGAGCAGGTGCAGGAAGTCCGCATCCACCGCTGCCAGCTCGGGCTGGTTCTTGCGCAGGGTCAGCAGATCGCAGCGCATGGCCAGCAGCATGGCGGTGCCGCCGGGCGCTCGGTTGATCCGGCGCAGCAGCTCCTGGCGCGGTGGCTCCACCACCTGGGTCAGCGTGGCCAGCGCATGCGCATCAGGCGACTGGGCGTAGCGCGTCGCTGCGGCCAGCACCGCATCGGGCTCAGGCGCGAACTCGGTGGCCAGCGCGGCAAAAAATGCTTCGCGTTGTGGCGCTGGCAACTGGCGGTAGCCTTCGATCACATCGACCGCCAGGGCGTACACGTTGGCCTGCCCGCGCTCGGAGATCAGTTGCCGACAGCCTCGCAGCAAGGGCTCTAGCCGGCGGTCGGCGCGGGCTTTCTGGGTCAGGCGCAGCAGTTTGTCGAGCATCGCGGGTCAACCCATCAAAGTCTTTGGCAGCCAGGTGGCGATTTCGGGGAACACGCACAGGATGACGATGGCCACCACCATGCACATCATGAAAGGGAAGGCGCCTTTGAGGATGGTGGGCAGCCGCACGTCGGGCGTGATGCTGTTGATGACGAACAGGTTCAAGCCCACCGGTGGTGTGATCAGCCCCAACTCCATGTTGATGGTGAGGATGACGCCGAACCAGATCGGATCGAACCCGGCGGCGGTGATAACCGGCATCAGGATGGGCGTGGTCATCAGAATGATGGCCGCAGGCGGCAGAAACATGCCAGCCACCAGCAGCAGCAGGTTGACCGCTGCCAGGATCACCCATTTGTTCACTTGCATCTCGCCAATGG
>JBLIJY010000300.1:0-3530 GCA_047636095.1 Hydrogenophaga sp.
TGCGGCATCCAAGACATGGTGCGCATGGGCGAGACCGCCATGCAGGTGATCCAGCGCCTGAACCGGGAAACGCCGCGCCTGCTGGAGCGCTGGCACCGCCGCCTGAAAGAGGCCGACGACTGGCTGGCCGACCTCAATTTTGGCACCGCGCGCCAACGTGTGGCCGGCCTTATTCTCAAGATGCGCACCGAGCACGACGCCTCGGTTTGCACGCCGTTTTCCCGCGAAGACATGGGTGCCATGCGCGACCTCAAGCTGGAAACCGTCAGCCGCACCCTCAGCACCTTTGTGCGCGAAGGCGCGGTGCAGGCGCTGGATAACCATGGCCGCCTGTACCGCGTGGTTGACGTGGGCCTGCTCAACGCGCCCAAGGCATGAGTTGCGGGGACCTCGTACCCCTGGCGTCTTAACTCGGGCGTTCGGGTGCCGATAATCAACGGATGCCATCTGCCACCGCGAACCCGCCCCACCCCCAACTCGCCATCGGTCTGCTGCTCGCTGGCGCTGGCTCGGTGGCCTTCAGTGGCAAAGCCATCATCGTGAAGCTGGCCTACCGCCACGGCGTGGACGCGGTCACGCTGATCATGTACCGCATGCTGTTTGCGCTGCCGCTGTTTCTGGCGCTGGCCTGGTGGGCCAGCCGGGGCAAAGCGCCTTTGAGTGGCCGCGACTGGCTCGGTGTGATCGGGCTGGGGTTCTCCGGCTACTACCTCGCCAGCTTTCTCGATTTCTGGGGCCTGCAATACATCACCGCCAGCCTGGAGCGGCTGATCCTCTACCTCAACCCCACGCTGGTGCTGATCCTGGGCTGGGTGCTTTATAAGCGCCGCATCACCCGGCTGCAGGCGGTGGCCATGGGCTTGAGCTACAGCGGCGTGTTGCTGGTGTTCGGCCACGAGGCGGGGATGCAGGGGCCGGATGCGGTGCTGGGTGCGCTGCTGGTGCTGGGCAGCGCCGTCAGCTACGCAATTTACCTTGTCTTCAGCGGCGAGATGGTCAAGCGCCTGGGCTCGCTGCGCCTGGTGGGGCTGGCGACCAGCGTGGCCTGCGGGTTGGTGCTGCTGCAGTTCGTGCTGCTGCGGCCCCTGAGTGCAGCGGTGGTGGCGCCCGAGGTGATCTGGCTCTCGCTGCTCAACGCCACCCTGTGCACGTTTGCGCCGGTGCTGATGGTGATGATGGCGATCGAGCGCATTGGCGCAGGCCTGGCCTCACAGACCGGCATGATTGGCCCGATGTCCACCATCGTCATGGGCGTGCTGCTGCTGGACGAACCGTTCAACGGTTGGATCGTGGCCGGCACCGTGTTGGTGGTGGCTGGTGTGTTTTTGGTCACGCGCTTTGGTCGCGGGACTGCTCGTTAAAAGGAGTCAACGATGGATTTGGGTATTGCAGGCAAATGGGCGCTGGTGTGCGGCGCGAGCAAGGGGCTGGGGCTGGGCTGCGCACAGGCGCTGGCCGCCGAGGGGGTAAATTTGGTGATCGTGGCGCGTGGGGTCGATGCGCTGCACGCCGCAGCCCTTAGTCTGCGGGAGGCCTCTTCGGGTGTGCAGGTGCTGCCGGTGGCGGCTGACATCACCACGCCCGAAGGCCGCGCCGCTGCGCTGTCGGCACCAGGCGGGCCGGGCAGCGCATTTGACATCGTGGTCACCAACGCTGGCGGCCCGCCACCGGGCGACTTCCGCGGCTGGGACCGCGACATCTGGCTCAAGGCGCTGGACGCCAACATGATCACCCCCATCGAGCTCATCAAGGCCACGGTGGACGGCATGGCTCAGCGTGGCTTTGGCCGCATCGTCAACATCACCAGCAGCGCGGTGAAGGCACCGATCGACATCCTCGGGTTGTCCAACGGCGCGCGCAGCGGCCTCACCGGCTTCGTGGCCGGCGTCTCGCGCAGTGGCTTGGCTGCGCACGGCGTGACCATCAACAACCTGCTGCCTGGTGCCTTCGACACCGACCGTCTGAAGACCACGCTGGCAGGCGCGGCCAGCAAGACCGGCCAGCCCATCGAGGCCGTGATGGACGCGCGCCGCCAGACCATTCCCGCCCGCCGCTTCGGCAACCCGCAGGAGTTCGGCGCCATCTGCGCGTTTCTGTGCAGCGTGCACGCGGGCTACATGACGGGCCAGAACGTGCTGGCCGATGGTGGGGCGTATCCCGGTACCTACTGAGCTGGCATGCGCAGCGTGGGCGAAGGCAAGACTGAAACATGAGCGACGACATCATCCACAAGCTGCAGGCCAGCCGCAAAGAACTGCTCGATATTGGTCTGCGCAACAACCTGATCAACTTTCGCAAGACCACCAAAAACCTCACCGTGGTTCAAGGCGACACGCGGGCTGTTTTCGATGCGCTGTATGTGAATCAGAAGTCGCTGGGGTTTGGATCAACCGGCAAAGCGGCGCGCCAGCGTGAGCTGGTCGTAGCCCATGCGCGAAACAGCAACCAAGAAGAGAGCCTCGCCGGCGACGAACTGGCACTGATGGAAGAAATCGGTGCGTCCCGTGCCCTGGTGCCGCACACACCACTGGTCGAGGTTGATGCGGCACGCCCGGGCGGGCGACGGCCTGCTCAGCCCAGGCTGCAAACCGCGCTCGACGACGAGCGCTTGTTCTTGCAACTGCTGAAAATCCAGTCAGAAGCGCGAACCTTCGTCGAAGAGCAGGGCGTCAACACCCTGTTTCTCGCGCTGGGGTTTTTGCACTGGTATGAGGCCGACAACAGCGCCGAGGCACGCCAGGCGCCCTTGCTGCTGGTGCCGGTGTCGCTGGAGCGCACCAGCGCGCTGGAGCATTTCAAATTGGTCTATACGGGCGACGACCTGGTGGTCAACCTGTCGCTCCAGGCCAAGCTGAAGACCGACTTCGGCACCCAGTTGCCAACCTTCGATCTCGACGCCGACCTCAGCGCCGACGATGTAGCGCAGTACCTCGCAGCGGTGGCGAATGTGGTGCGCACGCAGGGGCGCTGGCGCGTGGCACCCGATGAGCTGGTGCTGGGCTTCTTCTCGTTTGCCAAGCTGCTGATGTTCCAAGACCTGGACCCCCAAAGCTGGCCCCCAGACAAGTCGCCCGAACAGCACGTTGTTCTGTCCCGGTTGCTGGGTCGGGGTTTCAGCGACCTGGCGCCTGGATTTGCCGAAGACGTGAATGTCGATTCGGTCGTCGTGCCCGGCGAGATCCACTTCGTCAAAGACGCCGACAGCAGCCAGACGCAGGCGATTCTGGAGGTGCGTGCGGGCTCCAACCTGGTGGTGCAGGGCCCGCCGGGCACTGGCAAGTCCCAGACGATCACCAACGTGATCGCCGAGCTGATCGCGCAAGACAAAACGGTGTTGTTTGTCTCGGAAAAAATGGCGGCACTGGAGGTGGTCAAGCGCCGCCTGGACGAGTGCCATCTGGGCGATGCGGTGCTGGAGCTGCACAGCCAGCGGGCCACCAAGACCTCGGTGCTCAAAGAGCTGGCCCGTTCGCTGGAACAAGGCAAGCCCTTGAACGGAAAAGGCGAGCAAGACATCAAAAACCTCCAGG
>JBLIJY010000301.1:0-3528 GCA_047636095.1 Hydrogenophaga sp.
CGTCCAGCGCCGACTGCCAGTGGTCATTGACGACCAGCGTGGCGCTTGCCGATTGCGCCGCGCGCAGGCTGCGCTGAACTTGCTCGCGCAGGTACTCGGCCCAGGCCGCATCGCCCATGCCCTCAGGTTGCTTCATGCGCAGCTGGATGGTGTTCACCGTGGGTGTGGCGCGCAGCACCGCTTCGACTCTGTCGGCGCTGTCGACGATGGCGTATACGCCGGGGTCGCGCCCGCGTGGCCCGCTGGCCCAGGCGGCGGGTTGCGTGGTGTCCAGCGAGAGCTGTGGCAGCAGCGACGGCTCCAGCGCAAAGCCCGCGTGGGCGATCACCGGACCGATGCCCCGGCCCACCGCGCGCGCGTGACGCAGCGCGAAGGTGGCCGCCATCTTGGCCAGCACCGCTGCATCGGCCAGCACCCAGCCCAGCGCGAGCGCTGCGGCCAAGGCGCTGGCGAAGGTGCAGCCGGTGCCGTGGTTGTGTGGCGTGTTCTCGCGCGGCAGGGTCAGCCAGCCGGTGGCCTGCGGTGTGTCCAGCCAGTCGAGCGAGAGGCTGGCGTGGCGGGCGACGATGGCCGCGTCGCCGCCGGTGATCACCACCGCTTCGCAGCCCAGCGCGCGCAGGGCTCGGGCCTGGGCCGGGATGTCAGCCGGGCAGCCTGCTCCCAGCACCTCCAGCAGCGCCTCGGCCTCGGCCTGGTTGGGCGTGATCACGCTGGCGCGCGGCAACAGCAGGTCGCGGTAAGCGGCGCGCAGCTCGGCATCGGCCAGCGCGGCGCCGGTGCTGGCGCGCAGCACCGGGTCGACCACCAGCGCCAGCGGCTGCTGTTCGCGCAGCCGGTCGACCCAGCGCGCCAGCACGCGCACGTTGTCCGCGCTGCCCAGCAGCCCGGTTTTGATGACGCGCGGCGGCATGTCGACCGCCAGCGTGGCGAGCTGCGCTTCGAGCACGGCGGGCGGTGTGGCTTCGATGTGCGTCACCTCGGTGGTGCTTTGCGCGGTGATGCCGGCGACCACGGTGCAACAGTGCACGCCCAGGGCGTCGGCCGCGCGCTGGTCGGCGGCCAGACCGGCGCCGCCACCGCTGTCGGTGCCGGCGATGCTCCAGATGATGGGGGTCATAAAGGATCTTTCTTTGACAGCGTCACCCAGGACGCAAGGTTTTCAGGGGCCTGAACGGCGCGCGATGTCCCGATCCAGGGCACCCGTGGAACCGGCTTTGCCGGGCTACTGGGTGCGTCCCTCTCCCGAAGGAGAGGGGGTTGACGCGAAGCGGCGCGTGGGGGGCTTCATGGAATCAGGAAAGGATGGCCAGACACCGGCGTGCTCGCCACCGCCATCGGCTGCGGCGCCATCACACCGGCTTCGAACGCACCGCGCCCGGCATCCACCGCCTGGCCGAAGGCGCGTGCCATGCGCACCGGGTCCACCGCCTGGCTCACGGCGGAGTTCAGCAGCACCGCGTCCATGCCCAGCTCCATCGCCTGCGCGGCGTGGCTGGGTGCGCCGATGCCCGCGTCCACGATCAGCGGCACGCCAGGCAGGCGCGCGCGCAGCGTGCGCAGCGCAAACGGGTTGATCAGGCCCTGGCCCGAGCCGATCGGTGCGCCCCACGGCATCAGCACCTCGCAGCCCACGTCCAGCAGCCGCTGGCAGGTCACCAGATCGTCGGTGCAATAGGGGAACACCTGGAAGCCCTCGCGCACCAGCTCGGCCGCGGCCTCCACCGTGCCCCAGGGGTCGGGCTGCAGCGTGTGTTCGTCGCCCACCACTTCGAGCTTGATCCAGGCGGTGGCGTACAGCTCGCGCGCCATCTGCGCCAATGCCACCGCTTCGCGCGCGGTGCGGCAACCGGCGGTGTTGGGCAACAAGCGCGCGCCGCGCTCGCGCACCGCTGCTTGAATGATGGCGATGAAGCCGTTGTCGCCCGCGCCCGCCACACCGCTGCCCAGCGTGCGCTTGAGGCCCACGGTGACGATCTGCGTGCCACTGGCCGCGATGCTTTGCGCCAGCACCTGCGGTGAGGGGTAGCCAGCGGTACCGAGCAGAAAGCGGCTGGTGAGTTCGACGCCGTACAGCGACCAATGGTGTGATGTTGGATTCATAGAAAACCGTTTTCAATGCGCCGCAGCGCGACAGATTTCGCCAGCGCAGCAGCCCGCCCAGGGCACCAAAAAATGGGTTTCGCCGGACTGCAGTGCCGTCTTCGGGATGACGCGAAGCGGTGCGGGGGTGGGGCAGGCCGCATCTAGCCGCCCACGATGGCTTGGAACGTGAGCACCTCGTCGCCCGGGTGCAAGGCGGTGGCGGCGCGCTGGCTGCGCTGCACGAACTGGCCGTTGACGGCGGTGGCCACGCTCTCAGGCGCGATGCCGTGGCGGGCCAGCAGTTCGCTTAGGCTCAGCGCGTTCGTGAGCGCCTGCGGCTGGCCGTTGAAGCGCAGCGAACCGGTGCTCACCGAAGGGGCCGTGCTGGTAGGTTCGGTCACTGGCTCAGACATGGTGGGTTTCCTTCTCGGACGCGCCCAGCCCCAACCCGAGTGCCGCCAGCGCGTCTTGCACCAGCGCGGGCGCCAGCAGCCAGCCGTGGCGAAACAGGCCGTTGATGCGCAGCAGGCCGGGCTCGGTGTGGGTGTGCGGTTCGTTGTCGGGCAGGGCGGGGCGCAGGTTGCTTTCCATGTGCACGATGCGCGCCTCGGCCAGCTCGGGGATCACGCTGTGGGCTGCGCTCATCAGCTCCACGGCGCTGCGCAGGCTCACCGGTGAGCGGTCTTCGCTCTCGATCTCGCTGGCGCCCACCACGAACCGATCGCCCGGGCGCGGCACGATGTAGACGCGGTGGCGCGGATGCAGCAGGCGCACCGGGCGCAGCAGGCGCACGCCGGGAGCGTGCAGCCAGATGATCTCGCCGCGCACACCGCGCACAGCGTCTGTTGCACTCGGCCCTCGCTGTTCGCTCTGGGCCTGTCGAAGGGCTGGCGAGGTGGATGTGTGCAGGACTGTGACAGGCGCCGCCTGCCCGTGTGCGTTGGCACGAAAGCGCTGCGACTCGCGCAGACTGGCCCCGACGCCGCGCACGTCGATGGCCAGGTCAACGCGGATGGTCTCGCCATCGGCCAGCGTGATGCGGCCAGGCGCCACCTCCGCCACGCGCTCGCCCCAGCACCAGTAAACGCTGGGCGCGTGCACCGCGAGCGCGCTCAGCAGCTCGCGCGTCATCACCTGCGCTTCTTGCGGCAGCAGCCAGGCCTGCAAGCCCGGCGCCAACGCAGGCTCCAGCGCGGCGAGGGCAGCGCGGTCCAGCGGCTGGGGCGAAGGCAGCTCGGTGGCCAGCGCGGGCGCTGCCTGCAGCCGCGCCAGCACGCGCTGCGCAGCGCCCAGGTCGGCCCTGTGTGCCAGCAGCAAACTGCCGTGTTGTGCAAACAGCGGTGCGCTGACGCCGGCCTCTCGCAAGGTGTCGGTCACCTCGCGCCACAGCGCCAGCGAGCGCCAACCCAGCCGCGCCACCTCGGGCCCGGCGTTGTCCAGCTCGGC
>JBLIJY010000302.1:0-3521 GCA_047636095.1 Hydrogenophaga sp.
ACAACAACACCGAGGACACGCTGCAGTCCTTTCTCTCGGGCGAGATGATTGACATGCAGTCGCGCATCAACTTCATGAACGTGGTGCGCCAGAACGGCCAGGGCGCAAAAATCACGGCCGAGGTGTCAGAGCCCGACCGCGACACGCTGGTGCGGCTGTACCAGGCGCTCGGCCTGCCCGAGAGCGAGCTGAGCGCGGCAATCAACGAACTGGTGCGCACCCGCAACCTCGCCGCCTCCGATCCCCTGCCTTCGGCCAGCGCGCTGGTGCCCATCAAGTTTGCCCAGCTCGGCTGGCTGGGCATCAGCCCGGCCAGCCTGGCCGCGCTGGAGCCGCACCTGAGCGTGCTGCCCACGCGCACCACGCTCAACCTCAACACCGCCAGCCTGCAGGCGCTGAGCGCCAGCGTTCCTGGCCTGGACGACGCGCGCGCGCAGCGTCTGGTCAACGAACGCGGGCTCAACCCATTCAAAACCTTGACCGACGCCGCGAAGTTGCTGGGCGAAGGCGCGGTGCCCCTGTCCGACTTGCACCACGGCACGCGCAGCCAGTTTTTCGAGGTGCGCGGGCGGCTGCGGCTGGACAACACGGTGATCGAGGAGCGCTCGCTGGTGGAGCGGCAAGACCTGAATGTGAGCGTGCGCTGGCGCGAGCGTCTGGCGACCCGCTAGCGCCGACAAACCAGGTTTCTTTGCGCTGCAACAGGCGGTCTCTAGAATGCCAATGCAGCGTGTGCCGTGCAACCCCACCCGACTTATCCCCCACAACGTGCTCATCCTCACCCCTGCAGATTTCTCTGTCGCTCCCGCCAGCGGCCCGTCGGCTGTGCTCGACTGGGCCAGCTCGGTCAACGGCGAAACGGTGATCGGCAGCGGCCAGAGCGCCGCCTCTTTGCTGCCGCGCGACGACGACGTGGTGCTGGTGCTGCCGCCCCGGGTCGTTTCCTGGCACCGCATGACGGTGCCCAAGGTGGGTGGTGCGCGCTTGCGTGCGGTGCTCGACGGTCTGCTGGAAGACCGGCTGCTCACCGATACCGCAGTCATGCATTTCGCGCTGGAGCCGGGCGGGCGCGCTGGCCAGACGGTGTGGATCGCTGCCTGCGAGCGCGGCTGGCTGCGCGGCTGGCTGCAGGCGCTGGAGGCCGCAGGCCGACCGGTGGCGCGCATCGTGCCCGCGCTGTGGCCACTGGCCCCGCTGGACGGCGCCATGCCCACCCTGCACTGGGCGCACGACGAGGGCAACCAGGTCTGGCTGGCCAGCGCCAGCCCGCTGGGCGTGCGCTGCACGCCACTGGAAGATGGCGGTGAGAGCGGCTTGGGCGAGTCGGCCTTTGGTGGCTTGTCCTCTGCGGCTGGAAGCATCGCCCACGAACTGCTCAACGCCGACCCCGCCACCACCCGCCTCCTGGCCGACCCAGCTGTGTCCGGACTCGCCGAGCGCACCTTCAACCAGCGCTTCGACCTCATCGCCAAACCCGCCTGGCTGCTGCAATGCGCCCAGTCCGACTGGAACCTGGCGCAGTTCGACCTCAGCCTCTCAGCCGGCGCGCGGCGCGGCCAGCGGCTGCGCCAGACGCTGCGCCGGTTGCGCAGCGCACCCGACTGGCGCCCGGCGCGCTGGGGCCTGGGCGCGCTGGTGGCGGTGCAGTTGCTGGGGCTGAACCTGGCCGCGTGGACGGAGCGCAACAGCCTGAGCGCCAAGCAACAAGCGGTGACCCAAACCCTGCGGCAAACCTTTCCGCAGGTCACGCTGGTGCTTGATGCGCCGTTGCAGATGCAGCGCGAGCTTTCGCGCCTGCAGCAGGCCAGCGGCCAGCTCTCGGGCGGCGACCTGGAAGCCCTGCTGGGCGCGCTGGCGCAGAACACACCGATGGCCGACGCCGCACCGGGCAGCGTCGGCTTCACCACCGGCGAGTTGCGCGCGGGTGGCTGGGCGCTGGACGAGGCCGGTTTGAAAGAGGTGCAGGACGCGCTGGAGCGCAGCGGCTGGCGCGTGCGCAGCGATGGCGCCGAGCTGACGGTGCAAGCCAGGAGCAGCCCATGAAGCGCACACCCAAAAACACAAGCACGGCCTTGCCCGCGCTGTCTCGGGCGCTGGCGCCGCTGCAGCAAACGCTGGCGGGTCTGCAGCCGCGCGAACGCCGCGCGGTCACGCTGGCGCTTTGGGTGGTGGGCTTGGGCCTGCTGTGGTGGATCGCAATTGCCCCCGCTTGGTCCACCCTGAGCCAGGCGCCAGCACGCCAAGCCCGGCTCGACGCACAACTGGGCCAGATGCGCGGCATGGCCGCCAGCGCGCAGGCGCTGCGAGACCAAACCAACGCCCAGCCACCAGGGCGCGACACCGTGCTGCGCGCCCTCGACCAATCCACCGCCGCGCTGGGCGCCAGCGGCCAGATCGCGGTGCTGGGTGAGCGCGCCACGCTCACGCTCAACAACGCCACGCCCGAGGCGCTGGCGCAGTGGCTGCAACAGGTGCGGATCAACGCGCGCCTGGTGCCTGTGGAAGCCAAGCTGAACCGGCCCACCAGCGGCGCGCCGGCCTGGAGCGGCACGCTGGTGGTGTCTGGCCCGGGGCTTTCAGGCGGGACCGACCGGTGACGCCCGTCTGGGGACGCCGCATGGCCTGGCTCGGCGCCGGCACCGGCCTGCTGGTTGCGCTGGTGCTGTTTGCGCCAGCGCGCTGGCTGGCCGACGCAGTGACCCGCGCCACGGCCAGTCAGGTGCAACTGGTCAATGCCCGCGGCACCGTCTGGCGGGGCCGCGCCGACCTGCTGTTCACCGGCGGCGACGGCAGCCGCACCCAGACCGCGCTGCCCCAGGGCGTGGCCTGGCGGCTGCGCCCCACCCTGGCCACTGGCATGCCCGCGATGGCGCTGGCTCTCAGCGCGCCCTGCTGCACCAGCGCCCCGCTGGAAGCCACCGTGGTCCCGCGCTGGGGCGGCGTGCAGGTGGCGATTGCGGCCTTCACCAGCCGCTGGCCAGCCGAGTTGCTCAGCGGTCTGGGCACGCCCTGGAACACCCTGCGCATGGAAGGCCAGCTGGCGCTGCAAAGCGACGGCCTCGATGTTCGGGTGGACCGGGGCCGGGTGAATCTGCAAGGTGCGCTCGCGATCGACGCGCTGGACATCGCCTCGCGCCTGTCGACCCTACGCCCGCTGGGCAGCTACCGCCTGGCGCTGCGCGCCGAGCCCGACGGCAACACCGCCAGCCTCAGCCTCAGCACCCTGCGCGGCGATTTGTTGTTGCAGGGATCGGGCCAGTGGGTGGGCGGGCGGCTGCGTTTTCGCGGCGAGGCCGAAGCCGCTGCCGGGCGCGAGGTGGCGCTGGCCAACCTGCTCAACATCATGGGCAGGCGCCAGGGCACGCGCTCGGTGTTCAGCGTCGGATGAGGCCCTATGCCCATGCCACGCCGCCCGCATCAACTTTTGCGGCTTTTGTCCGCACTTTCAACACCGCCAACTGGTATCAACATGCGTTCACACATGTGCTCACCAGGAAACCTGGCCATCGCGAGAGGCTTCG
>JBLIJY010000303.1:0-3519 GCA_047636095.1 Hydrogenophaga sp.
GGGGAACCGGTTGCCCCGATAGCTGGCGAGCATGCCAAACCAACTGGCGATGGAGCCCGATGCCTTGAGCATGCCGGTGCTGGGTTGGCTGCCATACACAAAAGGGAGGGTCAGCAGCCTGTTGTCGCGCGGGTCGAAGAACGGCGCTGGCAGCAAAGCCAGGTCGTCACGCAGCGGAATCTGGCGCAGCGACAATTCCAACTGGCTTGCATTGCTGATGGTGGCCCAGAGGCTGGAATGGCTGGGCATTTCGCATTCCATCGTGTAGTGACCGATGAACTGAAAGCGAAAGCGGTTGTAGTCCGTGAAGTAGCGCGGATCGACATTGACCTCAACGGTCTGCTGCGTGCCCAGTCGCTCTTTGTCTAACACGATGGTCTGCAGCGTCTCGTCGTTGAGGATCACCTTGAGGTGCGACAGCGTCGAGATCAAGGCGGGTGACAGCATGAAGGTCAGACGCAGTTTTGCCGTTTCAACGAGCTCGTCAAGGCGTACGCTCACACCAAAGCCCGCTTCGCTTTCGACGCCGCGCAAAACCATGGGGAGAGCCACACCCAGCTCCTTCAAGCTGGCCTTCCATTGGCGCGATGCAAGCACCGGGCTTGGCACCAAGGCGCTTGTATCGGTGTCTTGCGCTGCGGTGCTGGGCAACGTGTTACGTCCCTGTTTGGCCTGGGTGGGTTTGTTGGTCGTGCCGTCTTGTGATTTGGCAGACTGTGCGTTGGCAGCAGGGTAGGCCAGGGCGATCAAGCCAGCGGCGGTCAGTGCAACCCAAGAAAATGGCGCACCGTTTTTTTTCTGGACGTTACACGGTTTTCGATGGCTGTTGCGGGGTGAATATCGATGTGTTTGGGCTAACACATTGGTATGTAATCAATGTGAAAAATTGTATCTCAACACCCTGAAGTCACACCAAAATTGGAAAGCATTAATGTGAAATAGCTCACAATTTTCGTGGTGAAAATACCCGCGTAGGTTGAGTGGCGTGCTCGTTGCGAGCGCTGCACTCGACCTGAATTCAGGGTGCAGCCGGCACCACCTGAGGCTGGCCAGGCATCACCGGCAGCGTGCCTGTGGCCAGCTTGGCCTCCCATTCGGCTTGCAGTGCCGCATCGGTCTGGTAGTGCGGGACGCGGAACACCAGGCGCTTGTAGCGCACCAACAAGGCGTTGGCGCCGGCGATCTCGTCGCGCCAGATCTGGTGGGCGAGCTGCAGGTTTTGCTCGGTCGCCATCTCGAAATGGTCGCGCGAGGATTGGCCACCAAACACGTATAGCTTGCCCCGGTAGATGCGCCAGGTGTTGGGCTCACCGCCTGCACCCCAGGGCACAGCGTAGTTGATGCCGTTGGCGCAGTAGCCTCCAAATTGCGGCATGTACTTCGTGGGCTCGCGCAGAAAGGCGGCCTGGTTCTCCGCGCTGGCGAAGCGCCAGGTGACGCCTTGGTGTTCGCTTTGGATGGCTGGGTTGCCCAGCACCGTCGCATTTTGCGTGAAATAGGCGACCGGGTCGTGGCCCAGCAGCATCAGGCGCTCGGCCTGGGCATCGCTCACGGTGCGAAACGGTGGGCCTTGGTCACCCGCGTCGGCAGCGTGGGCCACAGCAGGCAGGCCATTGCCGAGCCAGGCGACGCCGGACAACAACAGGCTCAGTGTGTGGCGTCGGTTCATGGGTGCTTCCTGCGGGTTGGGGTCAGGTGTCGCGCGCCAGCCGCAGGCCGCTGAACTGCCAGCGCGCGTCGGTCGGAAAGAAGTTGCGGTAGCTGGTGCGGATGTGTGAGCGCGGCGTGGCGCAGGAGCCGCCTCGCAAGACCATCTGGTTGATCATGAATTTGCCGTTGTACTCGCCCACCGCGCCAGCCCAGGCGCGGTAGCCGGGGTAGGGCAGGTAGCTGCTGGCGGTCCATTCCCAGACATCACCGCCAAGTTGCATCACCCCAGGTGATTGGCGCGATGCGGGCATGGGGTGCAGGGCGCGGCTTTCCAGAAAGTTGCCGTGCTCACACCAGTCGGCGCCCGCCGCTTGCGCTGCGTGCTCCCACTCGGCCTCGGTGGGCAGGCGGATGGGCTCGCCGGCTTGCTCGGCGCGCCAGCGCGCGTAGGCGTCGGCTTCAAACCAGTTGATGTGGACTACCGGCGTGTTCGGGTCGATGGTGGCGCGGCCGTGCAGCGTGAAATTGGTCCAGCCACTGTGCTCGCTGGCGTTGCCGTCGCGCTGCCAGTACAACGGCGCTTGGGCATGCTGTGCCTGTACCCAGTCCCAGCCGGCCGCCATCCACCACTGCGGGTTGGTGTAGCCGCCGCCTTGCATGAAGTCCAGCCACTCGCCGTGGGTGACCAGCCGGTTGGCCAGGGCGTAGGGGGCGACCAAGGCGGCGTGCTGCGGGCGCTCGTTGTCAAACGCAAAGCCTTCGCCGGCGTGGCCGATGCAGGCCGTGGCGCCGTCGAAATTCACCCAGTGCATCGGCGGCACGCTGGCCACGCTGGCCAGCGGCCAGGGCGCGTGATAAATCGGGTTCAGCGGGTTCTGCGCCAGCAGGTGCTTGATGTCGGTCAGCAGCAGCTCCTGGTGCTGCTGCTCGTGCTGCAGGCCAAGCGTGAGCAAATCTGCCAGCGCACGTGGGACTGGCTGCGACAAGAGCGCCGCCATGCGCGCGTCCACGTGGGCGCGGTAGGCCTTGACCTCTGCCAACCCGGGCCGTGTGATCAGGCCGCGCTGGGGGCGCGGGTGCTGCTCGCCCACCGCTTGGTAGTAGCTGTTGAACAGCACACGAAACGCTGGGTGAAACGGCTGGAAGCCCGGCTCAAAGCGCTCCAGGATGAAGGTCTCGAAAAACCAGGTCACGTGGGCCAAGTGCCATTTGGCGGGGCTGGCATCGGGCATGGACTGGGCCTGGCAGTCGGCTTCTGACAGCGGTGCCACCAGTGCCAGCGTTTGCGCGCGCACCTCGGCGTAACGCTGCGCAGCAAGGGAAGGGGATCGAGTCTGGGGGGAGGTGTTCATGCCGGCCCTCCTCGAACGGTGCCACTCGCCACATAGCCCATGCCCCATTGCGTGCTGTGCCATTGAAAGTCATCACAGTGCGTGGCGACCAGGCGCCAAGGCTGCCACAGATCGGCCGCCTTGGCGTTGTAGGGGCGGTTTTTGAGCCAGGCCAACAGGTTGAGCGGCCCGGTCCACCAGGGGAAGAATTTCATGCCAGCCATGGCAATTCGCGTGCCTGGGCGGGTTTGCCGAAGGATGTTGTCCACCGCGTGTGGCGTTCGGCAGATGTCATGGGTGTAATTGAACAGCACCGCATCGGCGGTGGCTGGCAATTGCACTGTCTCGGCCGGCGCGTTGGCGTGCCACACATTCGCCCAGCCGTTCTGAGCCACCCGCGCGCGCGCGCGTTCGAACATCTCTGGGCTTTGCTCAAAGCCCAGCACACGGCCCGTCTCGCCCACCCCCTCGCGCAGCAGGCTGTAGGAAAGACCAGTGCCAGCACCCACATCCAGCACCGTGTCGCCCGGCTGCAGGC
>JBLIJY010000304.1:0-3505 GCA_047636095.1 Hydrogenophaga sp.
TCGCCGGTGCGGGTGGCGATTTGTGAAAGTCGGTTGCCCATGGCTGTCTCGCTGATGAAATTCGGGGGAAGAAAGTGGAAAGACATTGTGCGCGATTCACACCGCGCAACCCACGGCTCGGTGGTGTGACCTTGGCCAGCCCGCTGTCACTGGCCGGGCCTCGGCGCTACACTGATCGGCTTGTTAGTTTGCCTTCAGGAAACCGCCATGAACGCCCCCGCCACCCTCGCCCACCTCACCCCCGAGCTGCTCCTGCGCGCGGTGCCCGCCGAGCTGATTGCGGCACTGCAGATGCGCTTTGGCGCCCAGTGCTCCACTGCGCAGGCGGTGCGCGACCAGCACGGGCGCGACGAGTCGGCGTTCAGCGTGCCGCCACCGGCCGCCGTGGTGTTTGCCGAAAGCACGCAAGACGTGGCTGACGCGGTGAAGCTGGCCGCCGCGCACCGCGTGCCGGTGATTCCGTTTGGCGTCGGCTCATCGCTCGAAGGCCATTTGCTCGCAGTGCAAGGTGGCATCAGCATCGATGTGAGCCGCATGAACCGCGTGCTCGCGGTGCAGGCTGAAGACCTCACCGTGACGGTGCAGGCCGGCGTGACCCGCTTGGCGGTGAATGCTGCGGTAAAGAGTGAAGGCCTGTTCTTCCCCATCGACCCCGGCGCTGACGCCTCCATCGGCGGCATGGCCGCCACCCGCGCGAGCGGCACCAACGCGGTGCGCTACGGCACCATGCGCGAGAACGTGCTGGCGCTGGAGGTGGTCACCGCCAATGGCGACATCATCCGCACCGGCACCCGCGCCAAAAAGAGCAGCGCCGGCTACGACCTCACCCGCTTGATGGTGGGCAGCGAAGGCACGCTGGGCGTGATCACCGAGGTCTCGCTCAAGCTGTATCCGCTGCCCGAGGCGATTTCGGCCGCCACCTGCTCGTTCCCCACCATCGAAGCGGCGGTGCGCTGCGTCATCCAGACCATCCAGCTCGGGGTGCCGATCGCGCGCTGCGAGCTGATCGATGCGGGCACGGTGCGCATAGTCAACGCGCACAGCAAGCTGGGCCTGCGCGAAGAACACATGCTGCTGATGGAGTTTCACGGCTCGCCCGCCAGCGTGAAGGAACAGGCCGAAACCGTGCAAGAGATCGCCGCCGATTTCGGTGGTCAGTCGTTCCAGTGGGCGACCACGCCCGAGGAACGCACCCGGCTGTGGACCGCGCGGCACAACGCGTATTTCGCCGCCATCCAGAGCAAGCCCGGTTGCCGCGCGATTTCCACCGACACCTGCGTGCCCATCAGCAAGCTGGCCGACTGTCTGCTGGATTCGGTGGCTGAGGCCGATGCTTCCGGCCTGCCCTACTTCCTGGTCGGCCATGTGGGCGACGGCAACTTCCACTTCGGCTACCTGATCGACCCTGACAACCAACAAGAACGCCAGATCGCCGAAGACCTGAACCACAAGCTGGTGAGCCGTGCGCTGGCGCTGGAAGGCACCTGCACCGGCGAGCACGGCGTGGGTCTGCACAAGATGGACTTCTTGCTGACCGAAGCGGGAGTGGGCGCGGTGGACATGATGCGCGCCATCAAACACGCGCTGGACCCGCACAACATCTTGAATCCGGGCAAGATTTTCAGGCTCTAGATCCGACAGGTCATGCGCCGATGGGCCTGGCTCTGGTGTGCCTGGCTGGCCTGCTGGGGCATGCCAGCCAGCGCCACCGAAACGGACTGCCAGGCCGCCCGTGAAATGGTGCGGGCCGAGCGCACCGTGCTGCGTGGCGGGGCAGGTGCTGGATCAGGCCAAGGTCGGTGTGCCCGACGTGTTGGCCTCTGCCTGGCGACAGGAGAACACCCAGATACGCTAGCGCATGCGCCTAGACCGCTGCCCACTCACGGCAGGCGGTGGGCTCTGGGTTTACCGGCTGGGCGGTCCTTACCGCGCGTGGATCGACGGTCAGCCGGCGCGACCGATCGCGCCGACGGCTGCTGCGGCCCGCCTGGCCTGCTTCAGCTCCACTCACGCCATCAATGGGTTGGGTGAGGGCGTCGAAACGGCGTGCGGCGGTTCGGTCCCATCCATCGCAGGGTGTTGTTGCCTTGGCTCAGCGCGCCGTTGCACGCAACCTGTCGATCAGGCCATTGAGTGCGTCGAGTGAGCCAAACTGGATCGCGATCTCGCCCAGCTCCTCAAAGCGTCCGTGGCGCTTGATGCGCTTTTTCACCCGCACTTCGACCTCGGCGGTGAGCAAATCGGCCAGTTCCTCTTCCACCCGGCGCACATCGCGTGACTTCTCTTTTTTCAGCTTTTGCGGCGAGAGTTCGAACTCGGCGCTCAGCTTTTTCACCAGGCTCTCGGCTTCGCGCACCGACATTTTCTTGCCGGCGATCTGGTTGCCAGCCGTGATCTGGGTCGCCTTGTCCAGCGTCAACAAAGCACGCGCATGGCCCATGTCGAGGTCGCCCGCCATCAGCATGGTCTGCACCGGATCAGCCAGTTGCAGCAGGCGCAACAGGTTGCTGGCCGCGCTGCGCGAGCGGCCCACCGCCTGAGCAGCCTGTTCGTGCGTGAGCCCGAACTCTTTGACCAGCCTTTGCAAACCCTGGGCCTCTTCCAGCGGGTTCAGGTCTTCGCGCTGCATGTTCTCGATCAGCGCCATGGCCGCAGCCGCCTCGTCAGGCACATCGCGCACCAGTACCGGCACGCTGTCGAGCCCCGCCAATTTTGACGCCCGAAAACGCCGCTCACCCGCGATGATTTCGTACTTACCTGCGTTGTCGCCTTGCGTCACCCGGCGCACCAGAATGGGCTGCATCACGCCCTGGGCCTTGATCGACTCGGCCAGTTCGTAGAGCGCGCCCTCGTCTATGTGGATGCGCGGCTGGTACTGGCCTGCCACCAATTCGGTGAGCGGCAGGCTGCTGGGTGCAGCGCTGGCGCGGCCGTTTTCCTGCGCATCGGGCGAGGCGGCCTCGGCCACTTTGGGGCCCAGCAGGGCTTCGAGTCCTCGGCCTAGGCCTTTGGGTTTTTTGGTTGCCATGGCTCAGTGCTCTCTGTCGGAACAGCCCGACTCGCGTGGGTGGCGTGTGCGCAGCGCGCGCACGGTGGCCAGAATGTTTTGCTCGATGTCCAAAGCCGCTTGGGTGAACCGCTGCTGCGAATGCTTGGCCACGGTCTTGACCCGTTGGGTGTGGCGGCTCATGACCATTTTTTTGCGTCTTCGTCAACCGCGCCGTTGGGTTCGGCGGCGAGTGGGCGGCTGGTAGCGATGATGGGCGGCATGACAGTCCTTGAGGCAGTCAGGTGGGTCCACCGATGCAGTCCAGCAGCCAAGCATGGCCTTCTGGCCAGTCGCCCAGCCCCATTGCCGCATTGATGTGCCCCGCCTCGCCCAGATCGACGAAGCGCGAACCCCAGGCATGCGCCATGGCTTGAACGCGATCGAAGCCGCAGTAGGGATCGTTGCGGCTGCCCACCAGCACGCTGCGAAAAGGCAATGCCTGCATGACGATGGGCG
>JBLIJY010000305.1:0-3503 GCA_047636095.1 Hydrogenophaga sp.
CGGAATGGTGCCCACCACCAACACCGACAGCGTGGCGCCCGAGGTTTGGATGGCCAGCGCCAGCAGCAGGTAGTAACCGGTGTAGCCCAGCACGCTCAAGGACAGCGCCGCACCCGCCTGGCGCCAAGTCGGCAACACCCGGGCCCCGCGCAAAAACGAGACGCCCAGCAACAGCAGGGACAGCGCGGCGCAGGCGAGGTAGCGCCCCACGGTGATGTCCACCGAGCCAAACCCCGGCGCCATCAGCGGCGCCACAAACGCCATGCCCCAGAACGCGCCCGCGCCCAGGCCCGCGAGCACACCGGCGGTCATGCCGGTGGCGGGGCGCAATGAAGCGCCCAAGGAACTTGCGGCAGTCATTTCAACCAGATCAGCAAAAAGTCAGCCGGAGCGTGTGTCTTCAATCTCGAACGCTGCGCAACCGGTTTGGCCGGACCGCCAGCGTTGCCCCCTGGGGGTGACGCCGCAAGCCGCGCGCGGGGGACCTCATACAGCGAATCCGTCATCGGCCGCGATCACCGCGCCGTTGATGAAATGGCTTTCGCGCGCGCACAACATCACCAGCAACGCATCGAGATCGGCCGGCTGACCGATGCGCTTGCGCGGCAGCATGCTGATGAGTTTTTGGCCCTGCTCGGTTTGCCAGTGGGCGTGGTTGATCTCGGTGTCGATGTAGCCGGGGCAGATCGCGTTCACATTGATGCCAAAGCGGCCCCACTCCACCGCCATCGCTTTGGTCATCTGCACCACCGCCGCTTTGCTCATGCAATACACGCCGATCTGCGGCAACACCTTGAGCCCGGCCATCGAGGCGATATTGATGATGCGCCCGCCCACGTAAGTGCCCGGTGCCGCGCCCTTGGCCCGTGCCAGCATGCGCTTGGCCACTTCCTGCGCCACGAAAAAGGCGCCCTTGGTGTTGGTGTTGAAGATGAAGTCGTAATCGTCTTCGGTCACGTCTTGCAGCCGCTGCGTGGTGCTCACGCCAGCGTTGTTGATCAGGATGTCAATGGCACCGACCTCGGTTTCGGCGTGCGCCACCGCCGCCTTGATCGAGGTGGTGTCGGTCACATCGAGCGCAACCACATGGGCGTCGCCGCCATCGGCCTCGATGCGCGCGCGCAGCGCCAGCAAACGGTCGGTGCGTCGGCTGGCCAGCACCACGGCTGCACCGGCGCGAGCCAGCGTCTGGGCGAACTGCTCGCCCAAGCCCCCCGATGCCCCGGTGATCAGCGCCACGCGCCCCGACAAATCCAGGCTGTATGCCATTAGAGAATCCTCTCGAAAGTGAACCGACGCCCTGTGGCGCCCTCTGTGTGACAACGATTGTGCGCGCAAGGCCCCTAAAATCTTCTCCATAGGCGGTCACCCTCACGACAATGCCCTGCGATGCCGAATTCAGGCGACGGCGTCGCACCCCCCGATCCTCTCTCTCCTGGCAAGGACACCCTCTCAATGACACCCGAAGACATTCTCAGCACGTACGGCCCGCGAGAAGCGATGGAATACGACGTCGTGATCGTCGGCGCTGGCCCAGCCGGCCTGGCGGCGGCGATCCGCTTGAAGCAACTGGCCAGCGAGAAAGGCAGCGAGGTCAACGTGTGTGTGCTGGAAAAAGGCTCGGAGCCGGGCGCGCACATCCTGAGCGGCGCGGTGATGGACCCCAGGGCGCTGACCGAGCTGCTGCCCGACTGGAAAGAGCGCGGCGCGCCTTTGAATCAGCCCGTGAGTGGCGACGATGTGCTGTTCCTCAGCGAGACCGGCCACAAGCGCACGCCCGACTTCCTGGTACCCCGCAACTTCCACAACCACGGCTGCTATGTGATCAGCCTGGGCGCGGTGTCCAAATGGCTGGGCGAGCAGGCTGAGGCAGCGGGCGTGGAAATTTTCCCGGGCTTCGCGGCGGCCGAGGTGCTCTACAACGAAGACGGCTCGGTCAAGGGCGTGGCCACCGGCAATCTGGGTGTGGGCAAAGATGGCGAACCCACCGAGGGTTTCCAGCTGGGCATGGAGTTGCACGCCAAATACACCGTGTTCGCCGAGGGCTCGCGCGGCAACCTGGGCAAGCAGCTGATCGCCAAATTCAAGCTAGATGAGGGCAAAGACCCGCAGAGCTACGCCATCGGCGTCAAAGAGCTTTGGGAAGTGCCGGCCGACAAGGCGCAGCCGGGCCAGGTGGTGCACACCGCTGGCTGGCCGTTGGACAACGAGACCTACGGCGGTGGCTTCCTCTACCACCTGGAGGGCAACAAGGTCACGCTGGGCTTCGTGACTGGCCTCGATTACAAAAACCCTTGGCTCAGCCCGTTCGAGGAAATGCAGCGCTGGAAAACGCACCCCGCGATCCGCGCGCACATTGAAGGTGGCAAGCGACTGGGGTACGGCGCGCGTGCCATCACCGCCGGCGGTCTGCTCTCGCTGCCCAAGACCGTGTTCCCGGGTGGTGTGCTGGTGGGTTGCGATGCCGGCTTCTTGAACGCCGCGCGCATCAAGGGCAGCCACGCCGCGATCAAGAGCGGCATGCTGGCCGCAGAGGCCGCGTTCAGCGCTTTGTCCACCGGTCGCAGCAGCGACGAGCTGGCGAGTTTCCCCGAAGCATTCGAAGCCAGCTGGCTGCACAAAGAACTGCACCAGTCGCGCAACTTCAAGCAGTGGTTCAAGAAGGGCAACACCATCGGCGCGCTCATGACCGGCGTCGAGCAGTGGTTCCTACCCAAGGTGGGCGTCAGCACGCCGCCGTGGACGATTCACCGCACCCAGGCCGACCACACCATGCTGCGTCCGGCGGCAGACATGCCGCAGATCAGCTACCCCAAGCCCGACGGCAAGCTCACGTTTGACCGCCTCTCCAGCGTGTTTGTCTCCAACACCAACCACGAAGAAAATCAGCCCGCGCACCTGACGCTGAAAGACGCGAGCGTGCCGGTGGACATCAACCTGGCGAAATACGCCGGGCCTGAAAGCCGCTACTGCCCGGCGGGTGTGTACGAGTACGTCAAGGCCGACGGCCAGGACCGGCTGCAGATCAACGCGCAGAACTGCGTGCACTGCAAGACCTGCGACATCAAGGACCCGACGCAAAACATCGTCTGGGTCACACCCGAGGGCGGTGGCGGGCCCAACTACGCGGGGATGTGACCGAAGCCGTGCGCTTCAGACGCGCATCAAGCCAGCCGCCTTCGGGCGGCTTTTTTGTGTCCGCAAGTCACCGCCGTGTCACATGGCATGGCCACAGTCCGGGTTTGTGTTTTCACCCGCCGCTGCAACATGTTGAACAAGACCGACAAGGGCCGCGCCGAACTGCAGCCCGGCCAACGCACCCTGAGCCAACGCGAACGCGCTGTGCTGCTGGTGGCAGATGGGCGTCAAACCACGGCAACGCTGCAGGCGCTCTTTGGCGGTCTGGGCACCAGCATCGTGCGCAACCTGCTGATCCAAGGCCACATCGCCGAAGAAGCGCCGCCCGCCACAGCCGCATCGCCTCAACCAGAACCCACCGCGCC
>JBLIJY010000306.1:0-3462 GCA_047636095.1 Hydrogenophaga sp.
ACCGGGGGCGGTGCCAGGTAGGCGCGAAGCCAGCCCAGGCCTGCGCTGGTGCCCGCGCGCGGACGGTATTCGCAGCCGACGAAGCCGGTGTAGCCCAGCGCATCGATCAGCGCGAACAGATTGGGGTAGTTGATCTCCCCCGTGTCGGGTTCGTGGCGGTCGGGCACGCCAGCAATTTGGAGGTGGCCCACGCCTGGAAAGTGCTTTTGCAGCCGCGCGCTCAGGTCACCTTCCATGATCTGGCAGTGGTAGAAGTCCATTTGCACCTGGAGGTTGGGCGCGCCGACCTCGGCGGCGATGTCGTGCGCCTGCTGCTGGAGGTTGAGGAAGTAGCCCGGCATGTCGCGCGTGTTGATCGGCTCGATCAGCAAGGTGATGCCGTGCGGCGCCAGCAAAGCGGCTGCGGCCCGCAGGTTGTGAATGTAGGTGGTGTGCAGGGCGGCCTCGCTCACACCGGCGGGCTTGAGGCCGGCCATCGCGTGCAGGCGCTGGCAGCCGGTGGCCAGGGCGTAGACCAACGCGGTGTCCACCCCGCGGGCGAACTCGGCCTCGCGCCCAGGGTGGCATGCCAGGCCGCGTTCACCGGCCGCCCAGTCGCCCGGCGGCAGGTTAAACAGCGCCTGCGTCAGGTCAAACGCGCGCAGCCGCGCAGCGATCTCGTCGGCCGGGTGCTCGTAGGGAAACAGGTATTCCACCGCATCAAAACCGTCGGCGGCAGCGGCGGCGAAACGGTCGATAAACGGCAGCTCGGTGTAGAGCATGGAGAGGTTGGCGGCAAAACGGGGCATGAGGTTGGGGGCTTACCAGGGGGCGTTGAAATGGGTGCGCAGCTCGTCGATCTGCACCTCGGTCATGGGGGTCATGGCGCGCGCACCCAGCAGCCACAGGCGCGCGGTTTCTTCGAGTTCTTCCAGCAAGGCCATGGCCGCAGATGGGCTGCTGTGCCAAACGGTGGGGCCCAGCCGCTCCAGCATCACGGCGCGCAGCGGGCGCTGGGCGGTGGCGATGCGCTGCGCCACCTCGCCGGCCACCGCCGGGTCGCCTGGCCTGCGGTAGGCAATGAGGGGCACATGGCCCACCTTCATCACCTGGTACGGCGTGAGCGGGGGCAAGATGTCCTCAGCCGACCAGACGCCTTGCAGCGTGAGTGCCACGAGGTGCGTGGCGTGGGTGTGCAGCACACAGCGCGCCTCAGGCGCGCTGTCGTAGATGCGCCGGTGCAGGGCCAGCGTTTTGCTGGCGCGCTCGCCGCTGCGTTGTGTACCGCTGTGGCCCACCCAGGCGAGCTGGGCCGGGTCGAGGAAACCCAGGCAGGCGTCGGTGGGCGTGATGAGAAAGCCGCCGCCTTGATCGGGACTCAGTCGAATGCTGATGTTGCCCGCAGTCGAGTGCACGTAGCCGCGCTGAAACAGCGAGGCACCCATGCGCACCACCTCGGCGCGCAAGGCGTTCTGCTTGCCCGGCCAGGCGATGGTGTTTTGCTCACCCTGCCAGGCGCTCATGGCAGCGCCACCCCGGCTTGGCGCAGTGCGTCGGCAAAAAAGTCCACGCCGCCGAAGTTGCCCGACTTGAGCGCCAGCCACAGCGGCTCGCCCGAGGTGGGCAGCGTGGCCTCGGTCCACGGCACGCCGGGGCAGATCGACGCGCCGATGCGCAACTGCGGCACGCCCAGCGCCTGCACAACCGCGCCCGAGGTTTCCCCCCCGGCGACCACGAGGCGTCGCACGCCCGCCTGCACCAGCGCCTGCGCCAGCTCGGCCAGCGTGCGCTCGACCAGCGCACCCGCTGCGGCCACGCCCAGTTCGGCTTGCACCGCCTTCACCCGCTCGGGCGCGGCGGTGGCGTAAATCAACACGGGGGCCCCAGCCGACGCACCCAGCGCGGGCAGCGCCTGGGCCAGCAGCGAGGCGGCGTTCTGGCTGCCTTGGTGCAGCGCCAGCGGATCGATGGCGATGGCTGCGCGGCCGTCAGCCAGCCAGCGCGCCACCTGCGCGTTGGTCGCGTCCGAGCACGAGCCCGAGAGCACAGCCGCCGGCCCGCCGACCGCAGACAAGCTGGCCGCGCCCTCGCTCGGCGCCCACCAGCCCCGGCGCTGGTAGGCCGGTGGCAGACCGAGCGCCACGCCCGAGCCTGCTGTGATCAGCGGCATCTCGGCGCAGGCCTCGGCCAGGGTGAGCAGGTCGCTGTTGTCGATCGCGTCGGCCACGGCGATGCGCACCCCATCGGCTTGCAGCCGATCGATGGCGGTGGGCGCGTTGTGGCGCAGCGCGTCCACCCGCAGCAGGTCCACCCGCTGAGCCGTTTGCGCTTGCAGCACCCGCACCAGATTGGCGTCTGTCATGGGCGTGAGCGGGTGGTTTTTCATGCCTGAGTCGCTGAGCAACTGGTCGCCCACGAACAGGTGGCCGCGAAACACGGTGCGGCCGTTTTCCGGGAATGCCGGGCAGGCAATGGTGAAGTCGGCGCCCAGCGCCTGCATCAGCGCATCGGTCACCGGGCCGATGTTGCCGGCGGGCGTGGAGTCGAAAGTGGAGCAGTATTTGAAGTAGATCTGGCGTGCGCCTGCGGCCTGCAGCGCGCGCAGGGCCGCCAGGCTTTGCGCCACCGCCTCGGCGGCGGGGATGGTGCGGGTTTTGAGCGCGATCACCACCGCATCGGTCGCGGGCAAGTCGCCCTCGGGCACACCGAGCACCTGCACCGTGGGCATGCCCGCGCGCACCAGCATGCTGGCCACATCGGTGGCGCCGGTGAAGTCGTCTGCGATCACGCCAAGGATCATGGCTGGGGCTCCTGGGCGGCGGGCAGTGTCAGCCCGGCGAGCGCGGCAAAATACTTCACCACCGCCGAATCGTCCTCGCCACCCAGGCCCATGGCGGCGGTCGAGAGGTACAGCTGGTGGGCGGCGGCGGCCAGCGGCAGCGGGAACTTCAGCTGCTGCGCGGCGTCGAGCACGATGCCCAGGTCTTTCACGAAAATGTTCACGCTGGACAGCGGCGTGTAGTCGCCCGCCAGGATGTGGGGTACGCGGTTCTCGAACATCCAGCTGTTGCCAGCGGCGTGGGTGATCACCTCGTAAAGCTGGTGCGGGTCAGCGCCGGCCTTGATGCCCAGCGCCATGGCTTCGCAGGCCGCAGCAATGTGCACCCCGGCCAGGTGTTGGTTGACCATCTTCACGGTGGAGCCCACGCCCGCGTGGTCGCCGAGTTGGTAGACCTTGCCGGCGAAACTATGCAGCAGCGCGCCAGCGGCTGCAAACGCTTCGGGTTTGCCCGAGGCCATCACCGTCATCTGGCCGTCGGCCGCTTTTTTGGCGCCGCCTGAGACCGGGCCGTCGATCAACCACAGGCCGCGCTCGGCGAGCTTGCGCTCCCAGACCGGCGGCAAGGCCGGGTCCACCGTGGCTGAGGCGATGACGACGCTGCCGGGCTTGAGGTGCTGCGCAAGCCCATCGGCCCCGAACAG
>JBLIJY010000307.1:0-3455 GCA_047636095.1 Hydrogenophaga sp.
GGCGCCAGTGTCTGGGCCAGGCTGGGCTCTGTGGCGGCGGTGGGCGCCACCGGCACGGCGCGAATGAAATACCCGATCTTGCGCGGATACATGTGCCGCTCTGTCGCTGCGCTGGGCGGCTCGACGCCGAACACCTCGCGGTAGGGACTGGTCGGAGGAAGGGTCTCGTAGTGGGTGCTCATGGGCCGATGGTAGCGGGGCGCTGTGCGGCTTTTGCGTTCCCCGAAGGCCTGGAAGTGCGCGTCCAGCATGCCCGCCAGCACCGCTACCTGCTACCTGCCACCATCACGGCGGTGCCGCTCCCACCCGCCCCGCGCGTTTCAGGCGGTCACAGGCTCGCGCATCGCTTGCGCTGCGATGTCGAGTGAGCGCAGGCGCAGCGCCGGGTCAAACACGTCGCTGACCAGCAAAAATTCGTCGGCCTGGGTGGCGTCAGCGAGTTGCTGCAAACCTTCGTGCACCGTCTCAGGCCCACCAATCACCGCGCAGGCCAGAAAGTCGGCGATGGCCGCCTGCGCCTGCGGGTCGAGGTGGTCCATGAAACCCGCCACCGGCGCCGGCAGCTGGCCGCGCCGCCCGGTCAGGATGCCCAGCACCCGCTGGTAGGTGCTGCTGGCGAGGTACTGGGCTTCTTCGTCGGTGGGTGCGCCGATGAAGGGCACGCCGACGATGGCATAGGGCTTGGCCAACACGGCAGATGGGCGGAAATTCTGCCGGTACATAGCGAGGGCTTGCAGCAGGTAGCGCGGCGCAAAGTGCGAGGCAAACGCGTAAGGCAGGCCGCGCTCGGCCGCGAGCTGGGCCGAAAACAGGCTGGAGCCCAGCAGCCAGATCGGCACCTGGGTGCCCGCACCCGGCATGGCCACCACCTTCTGCCCCGGCTGTACAGGCCCGAGCAGCCGTTGCAACTCGGTCACGTCGCGCGGGAAGTCCTGCTCGGTTTCCGGCCGGTCGCGGCGCAGGGCGCGCATGGTCAGTTGGTCGGTACCGGGGGCGCGGCCCAGGCCAAGATCGATGCGGTTTGGATAGAGCTCGGCCAGCGTGCCAAAGGCCTCGGCGACAACCAGCGGGGCGTGGTTCGGCAGCATCACGCCACCCGAACCCACCCGGATGCGCTGCGTGGCACCCGCGATGTGACCCACCAGCACGGCCGTGGCCGAGCTGGCGATGCCGCTCATGTTGTGGTGCTCGGCCAGCCAGTAGCGTTCGAAGCCCAGCCGTTCGGCGTGTTGCGCGGTGCGCCGGGCGATGGCCAGCGCGTCGGCCACGGTGCCGCCTTCGCGCACCGCCACCAAGTCGAGCAAAGATAGGCGGATATCGTGCAGATGTTTCATGCGGGTCATTGTCCGCTCTGGGGCGTATTCGTGCAGCCGCAGACGTGTCTGCGGTGCACGGACCGCGCCCGACCGACTTCGACAAGCTGAAAGGGTTTTCGTATCCAACACGCCCTCATGACCACACTCTTTGCCCCCCTGCAAATGGGCGCGCTCGCGCTGCCCAACCGCATCGTCATGGCGCCGCTCACCCGCAACCGCGCGCGCCACGCCATCCCGACACCGCTGATGGCCACCTACTACGCGCAGCGCGCCACCGCCGGCCTGCTGATTTCCGAGGCCACCGCCATCACCCACCAGGCCCAGGGCTATGCCGACGTGCCCGGCCTCTACAGCACCGAACAGCTCGATGGCTGGAAGCGCGTGACGCAAGCGGTGCACGACGCGGGCGGGCGCATCGTGGTGCAGCTCTGGCATGTGGGCCGCATTTCGCACACGTCGCTGCAACCCAACAACGAAGCGCCGGTGGCGCCCTCGGCCATCACCGCCAAAACCAAAACTGTGCTGATCTAAGACGGCGTGCCCACTTTCGTGGCCACCTCCGAGCCACGCGCCCTGCTCGCCGAGGAAATTCCCGGCATCGTGCAGAACTACCGCCACGCCGCGATGCAGGCGATAGCCGCTGGCTTCGATGGTGTGGAAATCCACGCGGCCAACGGTTACCTGATCGACCAGTTCCTGAAAACCGGCAGCAACGAGCGCACCGACGATTACGGCGGCAGCATCGTCAACCGTGCCCGTTTTTTGCTGGAAGTGGTGGCCGCCGTGACCGACGCCATTGGCGGCGCGCGCACCGGCATTCGGCTCTCGCCCGTGACCCCGGCGAACGACGCGCTCGACGCCGACCCGCAGCCGCTGTTTGACCACGTGGTGAAAAAACTGGCGGGCTACCAGCTGGCCTACCTGCACCTGATCGAGGGCGCCACTGGCGGCCCGCGCGAAATGCCCGAGCGCCCGTTCGACTACACCGCCATGCGAGCCAGCTACCGCGCCGCTGGCGGCCAAGGCGCCTGGATGGTCAACAACGGCTACGACCTGCCTATGGCCAAAGATGCGGGGAAAGAAGGCGCCGATCTGGTGGCGTTTGGCAAGCCCTATATCGCCAACCCCGACCTGGTGGCGCGCCTGAAAGCCGGTGGCCCGTTCAACGAACCGGACAAATCCACCTTCTACGGCGGCAGCGCCAAGGGCTACACCGACTACCCAGCGCTGACCGACTGAGAACGACCCGTTTCTGATTGACAGCAAGCTGGCTGCATGAAAAAACCCCTTGAACTCCCGGATGAACTCAGGCGCGAAGCCAAGCTGCGTGCGGTTGCGCAAGGGGCACGCTCCAAGACCTGACTCGCACACGAAATCGATTCGAGGCCCAGCACACCATGAAACCTTCTTTGAAAGACAACAACGGCGTTCCGTCAAACGACCCCTTTCAAACCCTGTGGCGGCCCTTGCTCGCGGGGGCTTTTGTCGCCGCCATGGCTTTCGTGTTTCTGAAGCTCGGCACGGAAGTGCTGGAAGGCAAGACGCAAGGCTTTGACCAGCGGGTGTTGCTGCTGGCGCAAACGCTTCGCAGCGAGTACCCCATACTGGCCGATGTCATGCGCGACCTCACAGGGCTGGGCAGCGTGGTGATGCTGAGCTTGATCACAGCCGCGACGGTCATCTACCTGGCGCTGTTCGGCTCACGGCTCATGGCCGCTTTGGTGCTGACCTCCATGGTGTCGGGTTCCGCGCTGGTGACCCTCGCCAAAGGCTTGTTCGGTCGCGCCCGCCCCGATCTCGCCTTCTCCGACCTCACCGTCTCCGGCCTGAGCTTTCCCAGCCGACACGCTAGCATGTCGGCCATCGCCTTCCTCACCATGGGCGCGCTGATCGCGGCCACCCGCAGGCGCACACGGGAGCGAGCCTACATCTTGCTGATCGCCAGTCTCGTCACGCTGCTGGTGGGTATCAGCCGCATCGCCCTGGGCGTGCACTGGACCACCGACGTGATCGGTGGCTGGGCGTTTGGCGCGGCTTGGGCGGTGTTGTGGTTGCAGGTGGCGCAGGTACTCGCCCGGCGCTGATACCAAATCTCACCTCGAAGTACTTGGTGACATCAGCCACCGCCAAAACCGTGGG
>JBLIJY010000308.1:0-3446 GCA_047636095.1 Hydrogenophaga sp.
GTACACGACCGCGACGTCAACGCCGCAAGGAACATTGCCGCTCGCGGACTGGCGAGTCTAGAAGTAGGAGCCCCAGCATGAGCACGGATTCTCAGAATCCCCGTGCTTTAGCGCGGGGAGCAGTCAACTACTGCAAAAATCCGATGCGCGTTTTGCCGTTGCCCGCACGAGGCAGATCGTCGGGTTCGATGCGATGGCGGTTGTCCAGCCGGGCGTTGCCAAACGCGGTCATCAGCGCGCGCCGCATCTCGCGCGGGGCAAGAGATCCGAGTGCGTCCAGCACATCGGGAGCTGGTTCGGGTTCGAAGCGCTGGCCCCAGTCGTGTTCGCTGCGGATGCTGCGGTAGAGGTGGGCGGCGATTTTTCGCGCGGCGTCCAGCGAGGGCGCGCTGATCTCGAACACGTTCATGCGGTTGCGGATCGGCTCGGGGATCGCGCGCTCGTGGTTGGCGGTGGTGATCCAGATCACCTGGCTGGCGTCGATCGGCACCTCGGCGAACTCGTCCATAAAGCTCTGCGCGGTGTCGTGCTCCAGCAGGCTGTAGAGCGAACCCAGCGGGTCGTATTGCGCATCGGCGCTCGCTTTGTCGATTTCGTCGACCACGATCACCGGGTTGGCGTACTGGCCGTCGACCAGCGCTTCGAACACCTTGCCGGGTTTGGACCCTTTCCATTGCGACGAAGAGCCGGAGAGCAGCCAGCCGGCCGTCATGGAGCTCATCGGAATCAGGCTCATGCTGGTGCCCAGCAGCTCGGCAATCTGGCGCGCGAAGTGTGTCTTGCCCACGCCGGGTGGGCCTAGCAAGAGGATGGGCGTGACCTCCAAGCTGTCGCGGCTGTCTTGGCTCAGCGCCACGTGGCGCTTTACATCGTCGAGCACCTCGCCGAAGTTGGGCAGCAGATCGTAGAGCGGCGCCATGTCTGGCACGCCTGAGGGCTTGACCGCAAAGCGCTCGGGTCCGCGCTCCAGCATGCGCTGCCAAGTGTTGCGAAGTACCTCGTGCTCGCGCTCGTTGCCGCTGGCTTGCAGCTTGGCCAGCTTGCGCTCGACATCGTCGGCGCTGAACACGCTGCGCATCTGGGCGATGGGCAGACCCAGGGAGTGGGAAGCGACCAGACTGCGTGAGCTGCTCATGCGGTTCTCCTGTGAGGTTCGAAAACACATTGATTCAAGCACAAGCTGTGGCCCATCTCAATAGCAAAAAAGCTGGTGGAAACGCCGCTATTTGAACGGACTGGCCACAGCGTGAGAAACCACACAGCCACACCCACTGCGCAGGCACAAAAAAGCCGCCCGAAGGCGGCTCGCGTTGCACGGTAAGCGTTCAGACCTGGCCGTCGATCACCTGCTGCAGCTCGCCCGACTCGTACATCTCCATCATGATGTCGGAGCCGCCGACGAACTCGCCCTTGATGTAGAGCTGTGGAATGGTGGGCCAGCTGCTGTATTCCTTGATGCCTTGGCGCACCCCCTCATCTTCCAGCACGTTGACGGTCCTCACCGTTTTGGGGTCGACGCCACAGGCCTTGAGAATCTGGATCGCACGGCCCGAAAAGCCGCACATGGGGAAGCTCGCGTTGCCCTTCATGAAGAGCACGATGTCGTTGGATTTGACCAGCTGGTCGATCTGGGTTTGGGCGTCGCTCATGGCAGAAATTTCCTTGTGGGTGAAGAGGCGGGAAAGACCCGTGAAAATACTCAATTATCGCCCCAGCGGCCAGTGCCCACCACTGCACCGCGCGATGCCCGCAAGGTCATTGCGGCTGGCGACCCCTTCAAAACCTCGCGCCTGTAGCAACGTGCGCACCAGATCGGCCTGGTCGTGGCCGTGCTCCAGCAGCAACCAGCCACCGGGGTGCAGCCGCTCAGGCGCGCCGTCCACCAGGCGCCGGATGTCGGCCAGGCCGTCGGGCCCGGCGGTCAGGGCGCTGATGGGCTCGTGGTGCAGCGCGCCCAGGTGTGTGTCGCCCTCAGCGATGTAGGGCGGGTTGCTGACAATCAGGTGAAAGCCCAGGCCAGGGACCGCATCCAACCAGTCGCCTGTGTGGAAAACGACGGACAGTTCCAGGCGATTGGCGTTGTTGCGCGCCACGGCCAGCGCCGGCTCGCTGGCATCGCTGGCGTGAACCGTTGCAGCGGGGCGCTGCGACTTCATGGCCAACGCGATCGCGCCGCTGCCCGTGCCCAGATCGAGCAGCGTGGAGGGCTGCGGCAAGGTATCCAACAGATCAAGTGCCCATTGCACCAGGGTTTCGGTGTCGGGCCGTGGCACCAACACGCGCGGGTCAACCCGCAGATTCAGCCCAAAAAACGCTTGTTCACCGATCAGGTAGCCCATCGGTTCGCCGCTGGCATGGCGTGCCAGCAGCGCTTGGAAGCGCTCGGCTGCTGGCATGGGGAGAGGATCGGTGTCGTGCGCGAGCAGCCAGGCGCGGTCGCCCGGATCGCGTGCGAGTGCATGCAGCAGCAGCCGCTGGGCGTCGAGCCGAGCGAGCCCGTGGTTTTTGCCTTGTGTCTCTGCTTGACGCAATGCTTGGGCTACCGTCTGCGGCAAGCTCACAGCTTATGCTCCAGTTCAGCCAGCAGTTCGGCGCCACGCGCCACCTGTAGCGCGTGGATCACGTCGCCGAGGTCGCCCTCCATCACCTGCAGCAGCTTGTACAACGTGAGGTTGATGCGGTGGTCGGTCAGGCGGCCCTGCGGGAAGTTGTAGGTGCGAATGCGGTCGCTGCGGTCGCCGCTGCCGATCAGGCCTTTGCGGGTGGCCGCTTCCTTGGCCGCGCGTTCGCTGCGGTCTTTTTCTTGCAAGCGTGCGGTGAGCACCTGCAGCGCCTTGGCCTTGTTGCTGTGCTGGCTGCGCCCGTCCTGGCATTCGGCGGTGATGCCGGTGGGCAGGTGGGTGACTCGCACAGCGGAGTCGGTTTTGTTGATGTGCTGGCCACCGGCGCCGCTGGCGCGGTAGGTGTCGATGCGCAGTTCTGCTGGGTTGAGCTGCACCGCCTGGGTTTCATCAGGTTCAGGCATCACGGCCACAGTGGCTGCGCTGGTGTGCACGCGGCCCTGGGTTTCGGTGACAGGCACGCGCTGCACCCGGTGACCACCCGACTCGAACCGCAGCTGGCCATAAGCGCCTCGGCCCACCACCCGCAACACCACTTCTTTGTAGCCGCCAAGCTCGCTCGGTGATTCGCTCACCACCTCCACCGTCCAACGTTGGTTCTCAGCAAAGCGGGTGAACATGCGCGCCAGCTCACCGGCAAACAGCGCTGACTCGTCGCCGCCAGCGCCGGCTCGAATCTCCACAAAGGCGTTGCGCTCATCGTCTGGGTCTTTGGGCAGCAACAGTTGCTGCAGCTTGGCGTCCAGCATCGCCATGTCCGCAGCACTGGCGTCGATTTCTTCCTGCGCCATCGCTGCCATCTCGGGGTCTGGCAGCAGCTCTTGG
>JBLIJY010000309.1:0-3431 GCA_047636095.1 Hydrogenophaga sp.
GCCTTGTTGCTGTGCTGGCTGCGCCCGTCCTGGCATTCGGCGGTGATGCCGGTGGGCAGGTGGGTGACTCGCACAGCGGAGTCGGTTTTGTTGATGTGCTGACCGCCAGCGCCGCTGGCGCGGTAGGTGTCGATGCGCAGTTCTGCTGGGTTGAGCTTCACCGCCTCGGTCTCGTCGGGCTCGGGCATCACCGCCACGGTGGCCGCGCTGGTGTGCACGCGGCCCTGGGTTTCGGTCACCGGCACGCGTTGCACCCGGTGACCGCCCGACTCGAACCGAAGCTGGCCATAAGCGCCTCGGCCCGCTATCCGCAACACCACTTCTTTATAGCCGCCAAGCTCGCTCGGCGATTCGCTCACCACCTCTACTGTCCAACGCTGGTTCTCGGCATAGCGCGTGATCATGCGTGCCACCTCACCGGCGAACAACGCCGACTCGTCTCCGCCGGCACCAGCCCGAACTTCCACAAAGGCGTTGCGCTCGTCGTCTGGGTCTTTGGGCAGCAGCAGTTGCTGCAGCTCAGCCTCCAGCGTCTCCATGTCCGCCGCACTGGCGTCGATTTCCTCCTGCGCCATCGCCGCCATCTCGGGGTCTGGCAGCAGCTCTTGGGCGCTGGCCAGATCGGCCTCGCGCTCCAGGTAGCGGTTGAACACATCGACCAAGTTCCCGGCCTCGGCATGTTCGCGGCTGAGCGTGCGAAAGCGCTCCATGTTGTCCACCACGTCCGGCGCGGCAAGCAGGGCATCGAGCTCGTGCAGGCGGGCGCGCTGGCGCAGCAGGGTGTCGCGAACGAAAGGCTTCATGGCAGGGGTGTGAGGGTGACGTGGAAGCAGAGAGCGCAAAGGCCACCGCGTCCGGCGTCAGCAGCACCGAACGCCCAGCCTGGCCTATCTCCTAGGATTTGTCGCGCAGAAACAGGCGCGAGACGGTGTGGACGGTGGCGGCTCGCGCTTCAGCGTCGGTGGAGCGCAACTCGGCCAGCGTACCGTGCAGTATTTTTTGCGTGAGGCCGCGCGACAGCGCTTCCAGCACCACTTCCACCGACTCACCCTTGGCGAGCAGCTTGCGCGCACGCGCCATCTCAGCGGCGCGCCAGGCATCGGCTTGGGCGTTGATCTGCTGGATCAACGGAATCATCCCTTTGGTGGGGTCGCGCTGGTCCAGCCAGTTCATGAAGCTGAGCACACCGGCGTCAACAATGGCCTCGGCCTGCGCCACCGCCGCTTGGCGACTTTCTTTGCCGGTCTGCACCACGTTGGCCAGGTCGTCCACCGTGTAGAGATACACGTCGGACAATCCCTTGACCTCGGCTTCAATATCGCGTGGCACCGCCAGATCGACCATGAACATCGGCCGGTAGCGCCGTTTTTTCAGCGCACGCTCGACCGCGCCCAGGCCAATGATGGGCAGCGTGCTGGCGGTGCAGCTCACCACCGCGTCGAACTCGTGCAGGCGATCGGGTATTTCGGCCAGCCGCATCACCTCGGCGCCGAACCGAGCAGCCAGCTTCTCGCCGCGCTCCAGTGTGCGGTTGGCGATCGAGATGCTTTTGGGTGTCTTGGCCGCGAAGTGGGTGGCAGCCAGCTCGATCATCTCGCCAGCACCCACGAACAGCACCCGGATGTCTTTTAGGTCTTCAAACAGCTGAGAGGCTAGGCGCACGGCGGCAGCGGTCATGCTGATCGAATGTGCGCCGATCTCGGTGGAGCTGCGCACTTGCTTGGCGACCGCAAAAGAGCGCTGGAACAACTGGTGCAGGGTGGTGCCCAGCGCACCGGCTTCTTCTGCGGCCCGAACCGCGTTCTTCATCTGACCCAGGATCTGCGCCTCGCCCAGCACCATGCTGTCTAGGCCGCTGGCAACCCGAAAGGCGTGGCGCGCGGCGTCGTTCTCGCGCAGGATGTAGGCATGGTCGCGCAGCACATGGGCGCTCACGCCACCAGTCTGGGCCAGCCACTCCAGCGTGGGCTCCACCGCCGCCTGATCACCGGCCGCATACAGCTCGGTGCGGTTGCAGGTGGAGAGCAAAGTGGCCTCGGGCTGCAGCGGCAGGCTTTGCCGATAACCGTGCAAGGTGGGCTGGATCTGGTCGAGCGCGAACGCAAAACGGCCCCGCAGATCCAGCGGAGCCGTTTGGTGATTGATGCCGAGCGCCCAGACAGACATGTTGGGATTATAAAATTGTCTCGCGCCGTCGATACCAAATTCCCACAATGACATTTTTTTCTGCGACTTTCCACCTGATGGGCTTGCTGGCGCCCGCGCTGGTGGTGGCCGTCCTGCTCTGGTTGGGGCTCCTGTGGCGGCGCGCGCAGCGCAGATCGAACGGTCAATCCGCGCGCCAACTGGGTTGGTTGGTGCTGTTGGGTGTGGTGGTGGTGGTGGTCGGCCTGACCTACTTTGGTCGCGACGCAAAAATGGCAACCTATGCCGCGCTGGTGCTGGCCCAGGGCACGCTGGCCTGGCGCTTTCGAGGCGCCTGACGGTCTTGCCTTCAGGCCGTCGGCGCGAAGCGGTCCACCGCGTCGGTGATGATGCCGTCAGTGCCCAGATCGATCAGCCGCTGGGCGGCTGCTTTCATGTTCACCGTGTAGCTGAGCTGGCGCATGCCCGCCGTGCGCACCTGCGCCACCAAGGCCGCATCCCACAGCGCGTGGTTGCAGACAATGGCCACACAACCCAGCTGCTGGGCCACAGCCAACCAGCCGGGCCACAGACTGTCGAGCAGCAGGCCGCGCGGCAACTCGGGTGCTGTTGAGCGCGCGCCAGCAAGCGACTCGGGGCGAAACGAGGTCAGCAGCGGCGGCACTGGTGCATCGCGCCACAGGTGCTGCGCCTCGCGCGCCACCGCTTCACCAGTGGCGGTTTCCAGGCCGGGGGTGGGCTTGATCTCGATGTTCAGCATCAGACCGTTGGCGATGCACCAGCGCGACACGGCGGCCAGCGTGGGCAACGGCTCACCTGTGTAGGCGCGCGAATGCCAGGCGCCGGCGTCGAGCTGGCTGAGCTCGCGCCAGGGCAAGTCGCCTGCCATGCCTTGGCCGTTGCTGGTGCGCTCCAGCGTGTCGTCGTGCAGCAGCATCACTACGCCATCGGCGCTCAGCTTGGCGTCGCATTCGAACATGCGGTAGCCGTGCGCTGCACCCAGGCGAAAGGCGGCCAGGGTGTTCTCGGGCGCGAGTTTGCCGGCGCCTCGGTGGGCAATCCAGCGCGGATAAGGCCAGAAGGTTTGAGCCTCCATGCTCCCCACTGCGTGGGGTTTGCTCCCCCCCGAGGGGGCTGGACCTGCCTCGGGGTGGCCCGGCAGCGAGTCCGGTGTGCCGACCGTCATCGCCGTTGTCCGGTGGCCGCATCGAACCAGTGCAGCCGCTCCTCGCGTGGCAGCGCGTGGATGGTGCTGCCCACGGCGGGGGCGCCTTGGTCTTCGTGGG
>JBLIJY010000310.1:0-3427 GCA_047636095.1 Hydrogenophaga sp.
TGGAGGTAGATGTCTTTTGCCTCGTCGACGGCACGACCGCGCTGGCGCGTTTCATCCAGCGCCAACGCACGCACCAGCCAGTCCATGCCGCCTGCGGCCTCAATCCCCCAATCACCGACGCGGGTGGGTGCGTCCAGGCCAAAGCTGGCCCAGGGGCGCGCGGGCTGCTGGCGGTTGCGCCCACCCACCTTGACGGTGATCCAGCCGGGCTGAAAAGCCATCACGCCAGCGTCGTCGCGGTTGAGCAGCATGAGCGCTTGCTGCCCCAGCACCGCCGCCTTGGCTGCTGTGTAGGCGGCCAGATCACCGTGCCAATCGAGGTGATCTTCGCTGAGGTTGAGCACGGTGGCCGCCGTGGGCAGCGCGTCCCACGCGCCACCAGTCACGCCGTCGAGCTGGAAACTGGAGAGCTCCAGCACCCAGACCTCGGGCAGGTGCGGCGGCAATGCCACCTTGGTCGGTGGTGGCACCAGCAAGGGAGCTTCGCCGTCATCGGTGGGTTCTGAGGCGACAGGGTCGGCTGTGGCGTCGGCTGTGGCTTCTGGCGCCGCCGGGTCCTGCGCAGCGGCGGTGGCGCCGTTGACATCAGGCGTGGCCAGATGGGCCACGGGCGAAAGGGTTTCTTCGGCCAGCTCCGCCAGCGCCTTCTCGGCCGCCACACGGTCGACCTCGCGCTCGGCCTGCACCTCGTTGTCCAGCGCCTGCGCCAGCACGTCCAGCAGCGCCGGGCCGATGTTGCCTGCCACGGCGGTGCGCACGCCCGCGCGCTGCAGCAGCAGACCGGTGAGCGCGGTCACGGTGGTCTTGCCGTTGGTGCCGGTGATGGCGAGCACCCGGGGGTGGTACGGCCAGGCAGCGCGCTGCGCCAACTCGCGCAGCGCCAGCGCAAACAGATCGAGCTCACCCAACCAGGCTGCGCCATTCGCTTGCGCCCAGTCGCGCAGCGGCGCCAGCTGATGAGGCGCCAGACCCGGGCTGCGGGCGATCACCTGCCACGGCGAATGGGCCAGCAAAGCCGCATCCATCGGCCCCGCGCGGAACTGCGCCGCCGGGCAATCGGCGCGCAGCACGGCCAGCTGTGGCGGGTTGTCTCGCGTGTCGGCCACCGTCACATGCGCGCCCTGGCGCAGACACCAGCGCGCCATCGCCAGGCCAGAAATGCCCAGGCCCAGGATGAGAACGGTTTGGTCTTTCAACGGTGTCATCGCAGCTTCAAGGTGGACAGGCCCACCAGACACAGCAGCATGGTGATGATCCAGAAGCGCACCACCACCTGCGTCTCCTTCCAGCCCTTCTTCTCGAAGTGGTGGTGCAGCGGTGCCATCTGGAACAATCGCTTGCCCTGGCCATAGCGGCGCTTGGTGTACTTGAAGTAACCCACCTGCAACATCACCGAGACGGCCTCAACCACAAAGATGCCACCCATGATGGCCAGCACGATTTCCTGGCGCACGATGACCGCGATGGTGCCCAGTGCACCGCCCAGGGCCAGCGCGCCCACATCGCCCATGAACACCTGGGCGGGATGCGTGTTGAACCACAGAAAGGCCAGGCCGGCACCGGCCATGGCAGAGCAGAAGATCAGCAACTCACCCGCGCCGGGAATGTGGGGCATCAGCAGGTAGCGCGCGAACACCACGTTGCCGGTCAGGTAGGCAAAAACGCCCAGCGCAGAGCCCACCATCACCACCGGCATGATGGCCAGGCCGTCCAGACCGTCGGTGAGGTTGACCGCGTTGCTGGAGCCGACGATGACCAGGTAAGTCATCATCACAAAGCCGAACACGCCCAGCGGGTAGCTGATTTCCTTGAAGAACGGCACCATCAGACCGGCCTGCGGCGGCAGGTCCACCGTGAAGCCGGAGGTGACCCACTCAATGAACAGCTGCAGCACCCGCAGGTTGTTCACCTCGGAGACGCTGAAAACGAGGTAGAAGGCGGCCACCAGTCCAATGACCGACTGCCAGAAGTATTTCTCGCGTGAGCGCATGCCTTCAGGGTCTTTGTGGACCACCTTGCGCCAGTCGTCCACCCAGCCGATGGCACCAAAGCCCAGCGTGACCAACAACACGATCCAGACGAAGCGGTTCGACAGGTCGAACCAGAGCAGTGTGGACAGGGCGATGGAGAACAAGATCAGCACACCGCCCATGGTCGGCGTGCCGCTCTTGCTCAGGTGGCTTTGCATCGCGTAGTCGCGGATCGGCTGGCCGATCTTGAGGGCGGTCAGGCGGCGGATGAAAAAAGGGCCGGCCACCAGCCCGACGATGAGCGCGGTCATCGCCGCCATCACCGCGCGGAAGGTGAGGTACTGGAACACCCGCAGGAAACCGAATTCGGGTCCCAGCGTTTGCAACCATCCGGTCAGGCTAAGCAGCATGCGGCGCTTCCTTTTGTTCTTGTTGTGGTGCGCCCAGCGCTTGCAGCGCCTGTACCACGCGCTCCATCTGCATGAAGCGCGAGCCTTTCACCAGTGCGCTGCGGGGCGATTGTGCACCGGCGGCGGCCACCACGCCGGCCAGGTGAGACGCCAGCGCATCGACCTCGGCCCAGTGGGTCGGCACTGGCTCACCGGCGGCGCGCAACGCTTCGCAGGTCTGGCGCATCCAGCCACCCGCGACATGCACGGCCTCGATCCCGCGCGCCTGGGCGTGGCGCAGCACCTCCAGGTGAAACGCCAGGCCTTGCTCGCCCACCTCGCCCATGTCGCCCAGTGCCAGCAGGCGCGGCGCGGGCAGCTCAGCCAGCACGTCGATGGCAGCCAGGACCGAATCGGGATTGGCGTTGTAGCTGTCGTCGATGAGGGTGAGGGTGCGGTCGGCCAAGGGCATGGCCAGTGCGCGCGAACGGCCACCGACCGGCTCGAACGCGGACAGCCCGCGCGCGATCGCGGACAGCGGCACACCTGCCGCCACCGCGCACGCGGCTGCGGCCATGGCGTTGCGCAGGTTGTGGCGCCCAGCCACGCGCAAGGTGCAGCGCTCGGCGCCCAGCGGCGTGGTGAAGTGCAGGTCCCAGGCGCCGCCTTGCCAGCTCGCGCTTTGAACATGCACGGTGGCACCGGCATCGGTGTCGCTGAAAGTCATGACTCGGCGCGGGCCAGCCAGCTCGTGCCAGAGCAGCGTGTGCACCTCGTCGCTCGGGAACACCGCCACGCCGTCATCGGCCAGCGCACGAATCACCGCACCGTTTTCGCGCGCCACCGCTTCCACCGACACCATGAATTCCTGGTGCTCGCGTTGCGCGTTGTTGACCAGGGCCACGGTGGGCTGGGCGATCGCGGCCAGGGTGGCGATTTCGCCGGGGTGGTTCATGCCCAGTTCAATCACCGCCATCTGGTGCGACGGCAGGAGCTTGAGCAGCGTGAGCGGCACGCCGATGTCGTTGTTGAAATTGCCCCGGGTGGCGTGCGCCGCCGTGCCCACAG
>JBLIJY010000311.1:0-3423 GCA_047636095.1 Hydrogenophaga sp.
CGCTCGCAGGGTTTCACCCCCTCACCAGAAATCAGCTTCACCGTGACGCGCGCGCTCGTTGCACCGCGTTGGGGGGATCTGGTGCGTCTTGCCGGGCTTGACCAACTGCCACCCAAGCTGCGACCCAATCCAGACCAGGTGGCCCTTCCGAGTTTTGAGATCAGCGCCCCAGCGTCACAGGCGACGAGTGCCGATGCCTTATTTGGAGACGGGCCGGTGGCGGAGCGCATCGCCTTGGTTGGTTCTTCCTATTCACGCAACGCCCACTTCGCCGACTGGCTTGCCCAAGCCCTTCGCACCGAGGTAGGCAACCTTGCCCAAGACGGAGGTGGCTTCTCGCAGTCCATGTTGGACTTTCTCAAGCAAGAGGCAAGCGCCGACAGACCGACAGCATGGCTGATTTGGGAAATTCCGGAGCGTGTGCTGCAGGACCCAATAGGGGTGGACGAACAAGCTCTTTTGACACAATTGAAAGTGCTGCTGGGTAGCTGATATGGGTTCAGCTCCAGAAAGCCGTCGAACCTGCGGCAGCCCATCGCACTGTGCGCCCAAGCAAGAGACTGACGTGTAGACATTCCCTCAGCCGCGCCTGGCGGCGGTACCAGGCAGACCGCTCGGCGTGTGTCAAGGTAATTGACGCCTCATCTATGCAGCCAGATACTGCCTACCCAGCTGCACGCCGATCACCGAGCACGCGGCGTACAACACACAGCATCAAATAAACTGCGGCAGCCCATGTGGTGCAAGCTATAGCGGTCGCCGCCTAGCTTCAAGTGACTGCGCGTGCGGCCTTGCTCACCGTGCTAGAGACTCACCACGAGGTGCTCGCACGCCACCATTTCCATGCCAGGCAACAACAAGCCGTTGACCTGGAAGACGCTGCCCATCTGCGATTGCGTTTCCTGAGAGACAGCACCGCGACAGCTGACACCCAACGCCCGTGAATCTTGACGACCCTGAGCCATCAAAATACCCACATGACCGATACCGACAACACCTCCTCCACCCCCCGCCCTGAGCCCCTGTGCGAAGCCTGTACCGGCATTCAGCGCAACTGGCGCCGCGCCAAGGGCCATGCCGAGCTGCACCAGGGGCTGAACCGCAAGGAGCCGCGCCGCCACGGGCAGGTGACGATCACCGAGTACCAGTGCGACCGGTGCGGGACGAACTGGGACTACGAAAACGACAAGAACAACCTGCACGCGGGCTGGTCGGTGGTGGCCCGGTGAACGCCGCCCTCCTCACCCGGACGCCCGCATGAAAGCGCCGCCGCGCCTGCAATCTCTGATCGAAGAAGGGCTGATCGATTCGGTGGTGCGCCAGCTCATGAGCGGCAAGGAAGCCATGGTCTACGTCGTGCGCTGTGGCGACGAGACGCGCTGCGCCAAAATTTACAAAGAGGCCAACAACCGCAGTTTTCGCCAGGCGGTGGACTACACCGAAAACCGCAAGGTGAAGAACACGCGCCAGGCCCGTGCCATGGCCAAGGGCACGAAATTTGGTCGCCAAGCGCAAGAAGCCGCCTGGCAAAGCGCGGAAGTGGATGCGCTCTACCGCCTGGCCGCCGCCGGGGTGCGCGTGCCCCAGCCCTACAACTTTCTCGACGGTGTGCTGCTGATGGAGCTGGTGACCGATGCCCAGGGCGACGCCGCGCCGCGCTTGAACGACGTGTCTTTCACGCCCGAGCAAGCGGTGGCCCACCACGCCACGCTGATCGGCGAGGTGGTGCGCATGCTGTGCGCGGGTGTGGTGCATGGCGACCTGTCGGAATTCAACATCTTGCTGGCCCACTCGGGCGAGCCGGGCAGTGAAGACTTCCCCGTGATCATCGATTTGCCGCAGGCGGTGGACGCCGCTGGCAACAACCACGCCCAGCGCATGCTGATGCGCGACGTGGGCAACCTGCGCGATTTCTTTGGCCAGTTTGCGCCCGCGCTGAAACGCACCGCTTTTGGTCCTGAAATCTGGAGCCTTTACCAGGCCGGACTGCTGGAGATTGACACGCCGCTGACTGGCCAGTACAAGCGCGCCCCAGGCACCGTGGACCTGGCCAGCGTGATGCGAGAAATTGACGATGCTCGCGACGAAAACGCCGCTCGGCGCGAGCGAATGGCTGCTGCCGGCAACCGCTGACTGTTATCCGCGCGGGTGGTGCCGCGCCACGATGCTTTTCAACCGCTCGCGCGCCACATGGGTGTAGATGGTGGTGGTGGAAATGTCGGCGTGGCCCAGCAGCATCTGCACCGCGCGCAAATCAGCGCCGTGGTTGATCAGGTGGGTGGCGAAGGCGTGGCGCAAGGTGTGGGGCGAGAGCGGCACGGTGATGTCCGCCTGCAGCGCGTATTTCTTCACCAGGTTCCAGAACATCACGCGGCTCATGGCCTCGCCCGCTTTGGTGCCGCGCGAGGTGATGAACAGGTCTTCGCTTTGCTGCCCGGCCAGCACCTCGCGCCGGCCGTCACCCAGCCAGGTTTGCAACCACTGGCCAGCGATCTGACCAAACGGCACCAGGCGCTCTTTGTTGCCCTTGCCGGTGACGCGCAGCACCTGCTCGTTGTGCCCCACATGGAAGGTCTTGAGCGTGACCAGCTCGCTCACCCGCAGGCCGCTGGCGTACATCAGCTCCAGCATGGCGCGGTCGCGCTGGCCTAGCGGTGTGGCGGTGTCGGGCGCGTTCAGCAGCGCCTCTACCTGGGCTTCGCTCAGCGTCTTGGGCACGCGGGGCGGCTGGCGTGCAGCGATCAAGCGCAGCGTGGGGTCGGCCACCACCAGCCGCTCGCGCAGCGCCCAGCGAAAGAAACGCTTGAGCACGGTGAGGCGGCGGTTGGCGGTGGTGGCGCGGGTCTGGGCGTGGCGCTCGGAAAAGTAGGCGTTGATGTCGCTCTCAAGCGTCTCAACCAGGCTGCTGCCTTGTGGTGCCAGCCAGAGGCCAAACAAGGTGAGGTCGCGCCGGTAGGCATCGAGCGTGTTGCGCGACAAACCCTCCTCCAGCCACAGCGCGTCGACAAATGCACAGGCGACTCCCTCGCTCGCGTGGGCCTGTGGCGATAGGGCAGCGGCAAGTGAGTCGGGTGTTGGGCGCGAAGTTGTTCGGGGCATAAGAGATCAGCGGGCAAGGCAGAGGGCGTTGGGGAACAACGGGACACTAGGCGTTTTCCAGGATGGGCAGGCCGGGGTTCTGGCGTTATTCTGCCGGCTTGCTTTTTTTACTCACAGGAGACACATCTATGCGCATGTTTCACAAGATCGGCCTGACCGTGACTTTGGGCGCCGCCCTGGCCAGCGGCGCAGCCGTAGCCCAGCAGCAGCAGTTCATCAACGTGCTGACCGGCGGCCAAAGCGGCGTCTACTACCCCGTGGGCGTGGCGCTGTCGCAGATCTTCGGCAAAGACATCCCCAATGTGCGCTCCACCGCGCAGGTCA
>JBLIJY010000312.1:0-3416 GCA_047636095.1 Hydrogenophaga sp.
AGCAACGTCTGGGACGGCAGTGGCCAGCTCAGCCTGCCCGGCGCGAAGGCCGAGCTAGCCGCCCTGCTCGCCCACGATCGCGGCCAGGGCAAACTGGCCTTGCGGCTGGACGACGCGGCGCGCAGCCTGACCTGGCTGCGCTCGCTGCAATCGCTGCCACTGATCGGCCCCCCACTGAGCGAGGCACTGGCGCCACAGGCCAGCGCCGCAGTGCAGGGCAACGCCCAGCTCGACCTGCAGTGGACCGGTGGCCTGGGCGCGCTCGGCTACCCGGCTGGCGCCAGCCAGACAGCGGCCAGCGCTGCGCCCAAGGTGCAGCTCACGCTGGCCGTGCCCCGCCTGCTCTGGCAGCCTGCGGATTCCGCTGCACCAGCAGATGCCCAGAACCTCGCACTCACCGATGCCCAACTGCGCGCCACAGGCCCGCTCAACGATCTGGAAATCGACCTGCGCGCCAGCGCCACCCAAAAGCCCTGGCGCGGCCAGATCGACAGCGCCGCCCGCCTGCGACTGGGTCCAGCCAATGCATCCAATGCGCCATGGGCCACCGCCTGGCGCGATGGCACGCTGAACCTACAACGCCTGCAGCTCCAGGCCACGGACAGCTCGCGCAGCGACCGCATCACCGACTGGAAGCTGCAAAGCCCCCAGCCCATCGCCCTGCGCTGGTCGCTCAGCCCCGCCGGTGGCGCCCAGGCGCTCAAGCTCGACGCTGGCGCCGGTCGGCTCAGCCTGCTGCCCTCGGTGCGCGGGGTGGGCACCACACCCAAAACCGCCCTGCCCACGTTTGGCCAGCAACCGCTCGGCGTGGCCTGGGACAACTTGATCTGGCAGGCCAACACGCTGCAAACCCGCGGCCAACTCAAAGGCCTGCCGCTGGCCTGGATCGACGCCCTGGCCACCGCTGAGGACGCCAGAACCGGGCCCATCGCCAGCGCCGGTGTCAGAGGCAACCTGGTGTTCGACGGCCAGTGGGACGTGCTGTTGCCCACCGATGCGGCCACACCGCTGCGTCTCTCAGTCGAGCTGCAGCGCAGCAGCGGCGACCTCACCATAGCGGCCGACCCTGGCGCGTCCAGCGTCCCCAGCGCTGCCGAAGGGCAAGGCGTGGCGGCGGCTACCGAGCGGCCGCGCGTGACCGTCGGCATCCAAGAGGCCCGACTGGGCCTCACAGCGCAGGGCAACACGGTCCAGGCCCAGCTGCGCTGGCGCAGCGAGCAGCTGGGCCAAGCCAGCGCCGATCTCAGCACCGAGCTGAGCCCACGCGGCGCAGCAGTGCCCGAAGGCACGAGCGCGCTCGACGCCTGGTGGCCTGCCAGTGCACCAGTGCGCGGCACGGTGCACGCCTCGCTGCCGCAGGTCGGCGTGTGGTCGGCACTCGCCCCACCGGGCTGGCGCATGCGCGGCACCCTGGCCACCGAAGTCGCCCTCAGCGGCACCCGTGGATCGCCCCAGTACAGCGGCACGCTCAACGCCGACCAGCTCGCGCTGCGCTCGGTGGTCGATGGCATTGCGTTCACCAACGGCGTGCTGCGCGCCCGCTTCACCGGCGAGCGGCTCACCATCGACCGCTTCCGTTTGGAAGGCGCACGCGGTGCGGCGCGAGGCGGCACCCTGGAGGCCACGGGCAGCGCCGAATGGCGCCCGCTGACCGGCAGCACCACGCGCCAGCCATTGATCGAGTTACAGGCCACCGCCGATCGCTTGCGCGTGTCTTCACGCGTGGACCGACGCCTCACCCTGTCAGGCAAGCTGAGCCTGCAGCTGGACGGCCCCGCGCTCAGGGTACGGGGACAGCTCAAAGCCGACAGCGCTCAAATCATCCTGCCCGACGACCTCGCGCCCTCGCTCAGCAAAGACGTGGTGATGCGTGGCTCGAGCACTCCCATTGAAGACCCCAACGCACAACGCGTGCAGCCCGACGTGCAAGTCGAGTTCGATCTGGGCCCGGCATTCGAGGTCAGCGGCCGCGGCTTGCAGACGCGGCTGGCTGGTCAGCTCACCGTGCGCGCCACACCGACCCAACCCACCCCGCGCCTGCTGGGCGAGGTGCGCACCATCAGCGGCACCTACCGCGCCTATGGCCAGCGCCTCGCTATTGAGAGTGGCGTGCTGCGCTTCGCCGGTCCGTTCGACGACCCCACGCTCGACATCGTGGCGGTGCGCCCACAGGCCGGGGTCCAGGGTTTTGGCAGCAGCGAAGGCCAGCGGGTGGGGGTGCGGATCAGCGGCAGTGCGCAGGCACCGCGCGTGCGCCTGTTCGCCGAACCCGACATGCCCGACAGCGAAAAACTCGCCTGGTTGCTGCTCGGACGCCCCGCCACCGGCGCCGGCGCTGAGGCCGCTATCTTGCAGCAGGCCGCGATGGCGCTGCTCGCCAGTAACGGGAACTCGCTCGATGGCGGCCTGGCCCGCACTTTCGGCCTGGACGAGCTCTCGGTGCGCGGCGAAGCCACCAATGCCGACGGCAGCACCAACGCCGCCGCACTCACGCTGGGCAAGCGCCTGTCCAGCGACCTCTACCTCGCCTACGAACGCAGCCTCGCCGGCACCCTGGGCACCCTCTCCATCTTCTACGACCTCTCGCGCCGCCTCACGCTGCGCGCCCGCGCGGGCGAAGAAAGCGCCATCGATCTGATCTTCACGGTGAAGTACGACTGAGCGCCCACACCGCGCCGCCACACGGGTCGCGTCACACGAGCCACGACACACCCGACCTTTACAATCCAGGCTCCCCGTGCCGCCATAGTTCAATGGACAGAACGAGCGCCTCCTAAGCGCTAGATACAGGTTCGATTCCTGTTGGTGGTACCAAGGGATCGTTTCAGGACATATCAAGAAGCCTCATAACCCGTTGATTTTTATAGATTAACGGGTTTTTTGTTGCCTCAAGTCGTGTCACTTCATATCATTCCATGACGGTACTTTGACGGTATCGGTGACGGTACCGTGTTGATATCGTCATGCCAGATACCGTCAGCCTGAATCTGTAGGGGGATGTATGGCGTTGACGGACACCTTTGTGAAGCAGGTCAAGTGGAGTGGCAAAGCTCCGGGCGACAAGCACACCGATGGCGAGGGCATGTACTTGCTGGTCAAAGAAGGGGGCCGGTACTGGCGCTTCGACTACCGCCACCTGGGTAAACGGAAAACTTTGGCGCTCGGTGTTTACCCCGCCGTATCTCTTGCGAAAGCCCGCAAACGCCGCGAGGAAGCCCGCGAACTGCTGGCCGATGGCAAAGACCCGAGTGCAGCCAAGCAGGACGCGCAACAGGCAAAGCTGGCTGAAGCGGCCAACACCTTTGAGCGTGTGGCACGCGACTGGTTGGCTTTGTTGCACAAGTCGAAAGCGGCACGAGATGACCCCAACCCCAGACGCAGCTATGCCATAGCGGCCACGGGCACCGTGGTCGGGC
>JBLIJY010000313.1:0-3406 GCA_047636095.1 Hydrogenophaga sp.
CGCCGGGCTGTACCTGACGAGCAAGGCCGAGACGCCAGAGCAGGCGCTGGCCACGCCAGGCCCCAAGCGCCTGGCCATCACCATGCTGCGCGACATCGACTCAGCCGAACTCGGCAAGCTGTTTTCGCGCGGCATGGAAGACAACATGGACCGCACCGCGTTTTCCAAGCTGATACCGGGCGTGCTGCGCATGAGCCAGGTGTTCAGCGACAACAAGCAACTCAAACAGGGTGAGTCACTTCTGATCGACTGGGTGCCCGGCGCTGGCACCGTGCTCACCATCAAGGGCAAGGTGGAAAGTGAGCCGTTCAAAGAGCCTGAGTTTTTCAATGCGCTGATGCGCATCTGGCTGGGCAAAAATCCCGCCGACTGGCATCTCAAGGAGGCGCTGCTGGGTCAGGCAAAAAAATGATCGAGGGCCGCCAGCGAGCCCAGAAGCAAATCGTGTGGCGCTTGCTCGATCGGCTCACCGTGGTTGTAGCCGTAAGTCATCAGCACCACCGGGCAGCCAGCGGCCCGGGCGGCCAAGGCATCATTTTGTGAGTCACCCACCATCCACGTGTGGGCGGGCGGGGTGCCCAGCGCTTCGCAGGTCTTGAGCAGCGGCAGCGGATCGGGCTTTTTGCGCTCAAAGCTGTCACCGCCAAACACCTGCTGGAAGTACCTGTCCAAGCCCTTGGCCTGCAAGAGCGCTCGAGCGAACGCCAGCGGCTTGTTGGTGAGGCAGGCCAGCGGCAGACCACGCGCGCGCAGCGCTTGCAAGCCCTCCAGCACGCCGGGAAACACGGCGGCGAACTCGCCGTTGATCGCGTGGTAATGCTGCTGGTATTGCCGCCAAGCTGGCTCGTACAGGGCGTCTACCGTGCGCGCCGGACAGGCCTGGCCCAGACCGCGCACCGCAGGCAGCTCGAGTTGCTCGGCCAGGAGGCTGCGAATCAGGTGCTCTGAGCCCTTGCCCACGGTGCGGGCCACCGCCGCGCGGTTGACACCGGGCAAACCGAGACCGGCCATAGTGCGGTTGAGCGCCACTTCAAAATCGCCCAGGGTATCGACCAAAGTGCCGTCAAGATCGATGATCACCGCTCGGCATTCGCGGGCATCCGGTGCAAAGTGGTTTGCCATGCTGTGTTATTTTGATGCCCCTGTTCGTACCCATTTGACACTTCACGGAGACTTTGATGAAAACGCTGTTCCAACGATTTTGCCTGCTGCTGGCTGGCGCCTTGCTGAGCACCGCCGCCCTGGCGCAAGACAAGGTGATTTACCACATCGACGACGCTGCCAGCCAGGCCACCAAGGGCTTGCGCAACATCCGCAACCACCTGGACGTGCTGCCAGAGACGCAGATTACGGTGGTGACGCACGCCAACGGCGTGGACTTCCTGTTCGCCGACGCCAAGGACCCGAAGAATCCCAATATTGACTACGGCGCGCTGGTAAGCGCGCTCAAGGCGCGCGGCGTGCGCTTCGAAGTGTGCGAAATCACGCTGAAGAACCGCAACCTAAAGAAGGAGCAGTTCTCGCTCGACGCTGACTTCACCCCCTCGGGCGTGGCGCGCATCGGTGCGCTGCAGTTCCGCGAGCAGTTCGCCTACATCAAGCCCTGACCACAAGCGGCTCAGCCGCTCAGGCCAGCGCAGCGCGCATGCGGTCGATGACGGCTTTGTAGTCGCTCTGCCCGAAGATCGCGCTGCCGGCCACAAACGTGTCGGCCCCGGCGTCGGCCACGCGGCGGATGTTGTCCGCCTTGATCCCGCCGTCCACCTCCAGTCGGATGTCCTTCCCCGAGGCTTCGATGCGCTTGCGCGCGGCCTCAATCTTGCGCAGCGCCGAGTCGATGAAGCTCTGGCCGCCAAAGCCAGGGTTCACGCTCATGATGAGGATCAGGTCGATATCTTCAATCACCCAGTCCAGCACATCCAGCGGCTGCGCCGGGTTGAAGGTCAGGCCCGCCTTGGCGCCTTTGGCCTTGATGGCCTGCACGCTGCGGTGCACGTGAGCGCTGGCGTCGGGGTGAAAACTTACCAGGTCGGCGCCGGCGTCGATGAAAGCACCAGCCAGCGCGTCCACCGGTTGAACCATCAAATGCACATCGATCGGTACTGGCGTGCCATCGGGCTTTTTGGCGTGGGGTTTGAGCGCTTGGCAGACCATGGGGCCGAAGGTCAGGTTGGGCACATAGTGGTTGTCCATCACGTCGAAATGGATCCAGTCGGCGCCAGCGGCGATGACGTTTTTCACCTCATCGCCCAGGCGGGCAAAGTCGGCAGACAGGATGGATGGGGCGATGCGGTAGTCGGTGGGCATGGTGGCTGGTGCAACAGCGTGCTTGCGGTGGGAAGGCCTGCATTGTCTCAGGCAGCAAAGCGTTGCACCGCGCCCGTCATCGCCAGCAGGTAACATGCCGCTCATGCCGAAATACCAGTTCACCTGCGAGGTAGAGTCCCAATACCTGAGCGAGCAATCTGCGCCTGAGGACCACCTGTACGCGTTCGCCTACACGGTGACCATCACCAACACCGGCGAGGTGCCGGCCCAGCTGATCTCGCGCCACTGGATCATCGAAGACGCCGCTGGGCGCAGCGACGAGGTCAAGGGCTTGGGCGTAGTGGGCAACCAGCCACTGCTGCGCCCGGGCGAGTCGTTCCAGTACACCAGCGGCACCCGGCTGCACGCACCCAGCGGCCAAATGCGCGGCAGCTTTTTCTGCGTGGCCGAAGACGGCGAGCGCTTCGAAAGCGAAGTGACGCCGTTTGCGCTGGAGGCGGGCACGGCGCCATCCAAGCGCGTGCTGCACTAGCCGCATCGCCTCGCGCTCGCGCGCCTGCGCTCCGTTTTACCCGGCCTGTCTCGCACGGCCTCCACTCCACAGAGACCGCCCGCATGGACTTTCTGCCCACCTGGCCGTTGCAGATGAACGCGCTGTTCTTCTTCGGCTTCCTGCTTTTCTGCGGCGCGCTTGGCGGCTTCTTGGCGCACCGCGTGAGCTGGCTGCCCAGCATCACCGGTTTTATGCTGGTGGGCCTGATCGCTGGGCCCAATGTGCTCGGCATTTTCGACTATGCCTCGCTGGCGCAGGCGCGCGTGGTGGTCGACATCGCGCTGGCTCTCATCCTGTACCGGCTTGGCCTGTCGCTGGACATCAAGGCCCTGATCAAGGACAAGGCTTTGCTGCTGGTGTCGCTGGTGGAGAGCACGCTCACCTTTGTTGTTGTGTATTTCGCCATGGTCTTTTTTGGCATCGCGCCGCTGGTGTCGGCGGTGGTGGCGGCGATCGCCATTTCGTCCTCACCGGCGGTGCTGTTGCACGTGGCGCACGAACTGGGCGCCCACGGCAAGACCACCAACCGGGCGCAGGCGCTGGTGGCGCTCAACAACGTGCTCGCGTTTCTGGTGTTCGCCGCCA
>JBLIJY010000314.1:0-3372 GCA_047636095.1 Hydrogenophaga sp.
TTGTGCTTTTTGGTTTCCACCAGCAGGCCGGCGGCTTCCAGATCGGCGACCACCGCTTTGCGCGCCTTAAACCGATCCAGTCCCCGGTACTTCTCGGGCGCGTGTTCGTTGATGGTGGCATCGAGCGCCAACACACCAATGATCGGCAGCTGATGGCGCTGGCCCACCGCGTAGTCGTTGGCGTCGTGTGCCGGCGTGACCTTGACCACACCGGTGCCAAATTCACGGTCCACATAGTCGTCGGCGATCACCGGAATCTCGCGATCGCACAGCGGCAGCCTGACGTATTGACCAATCAGCGCGTTGTAGCGATCGTCCTGCGGGTGCACCATCACGGCCACGTCACCGAGCAGCGTCTCCGGGCGGGTGGTGGCCACGACCAGTTGACCCGAACCGTCGGACAGCGGGTACGCGATGTGCCACAGAAATCCGTCTTCCTCTTCGCTCTCCACCTCCAGATCGGACACCGCGCTCATCAGCACCGGGTCCCAGTTCACCAGTCGCTTGCCGCGGTAAATCAGGCCTTGCTCGTACAGGCGCACAAAGGTCTCGGTCACCACCGTGGACAGCTTCTCGTCCATGGTGAAGTACTCGCGGCTCCAGTCGACCGAATCGCCCATGCGGCGCATCTGCGTGGTGATGGTGTTGCCGCTTTGTTCCTTCCACTCCCAGACCTTGGCCACGAAGTTCTTGCGTGCCTCGGCGGGTGTGGGCCCCATGTCGTGGCGGCTGATGCCTTGTTCTTGCAGCTGGCGCTCGACCACGATCTGGGTTGCGATACCGGCGTGGTCGGTGCCAGGGATCCACGCGGTGTTGAAGCCGCTCATGCGGTGGTAGCGCGTGAGTGAGTCCATGATGGTCTGGTTGAACGCGTGACCCATGTGCAGCGTGCCAGTCACGTTGGGCGGGGGCAGCTGGATGGCGAAATCACGCCCTTGGGCATGCGCCTGGGCATCGGCCGTGCCGGTGCCTCGATAGCCTGCCACGCCGTAGCCTCGCTGCTCCCATTCCGCTCCCCAATGGGCCTCAATCGCTGCTGGCTCGAAAGACTTGGACAGGCTGGAGAGACCGGGCTGGTCGGGCGTGGTGTTGGACATGCTGGATGGGAAAAGTAGGGTGGGTGCCGCTGCGCTAGAGGCGCAGACCCGGGCTCGGGCGAACTTTTGATTTTACGTGGCAGCCCAGCTTTCCCTGAGTCCCCGCGCTGGGCGGGCCGCCGCCCCGTGTGAGGCTGGCGCTGATCCGATCAGGTATGTTCCCCATCCGTCGCAACCCAGCCGATAGGCTGGAACAATGGGACCCTTGTGCCCAGCCGCGCCCGTTTTTTGTCACCCTGAGTCAGCCTGTCGTGCCGACCTCACTGCGCGCTGTTACCTCAACCCACCACCAGGAGAACCCCATGGCCACCTTGAAAGGCTCGAAAACCGAGCAATGCCTGAAAGACGCCTTCGCTTGCGAAGCTCAGGCCAACCGCCGCTACCTTTACTTTGCCAACAAGGCCGACATCGAGGGCCAGAACGATGTGGCGGCGCTGTTTCGCTCCACCGCCGATGGCGAGACCGGACACGCACACGGTCACCTGGAATTTCTGGAACAGTCTGGCGATCCCATCACCGGCTTGCCGATCGGTTCGACGCGCGACAACCTGGCCTCAGCAGCCGCTGGCGAGACGAGCGAGCACGCCGAGATGTACCCCCGCATGGCCAAGACCGCCCGCGAGGAGGGTTTTAACGAGATCGCCGACTGGTTCGAGATACTGGCCAAGGCCGAACGCTCGCACGCCAACCGGTATCAAAAGGCGCTGACCGAGCTTGAGGACTGAAACGGTTCCTTGCCCATAATTCATGTTTTCTGCGGGAAGCCTTTTTCTGGGGCGATCTCCCATCCTGAGCACCCGCTCAAACCGAGCACCCTTGCCACCATGCTGTTTCTTCTCTCCCCCGCCAAAGCGCTCGACTACGAAACGCGATCGCCCACCGCCCGCCACACCCAGCCGCTGTTTGCCCAACGCTCAGCCGAGCTGATAGCGGTGTTGCGTGAGAAGTCACCCCAGCAAATCGCCGAACTGATGGATTTGTCGGACAAGCTCTCGGGGCTGAATGCGGCGCGTTACCAGGCTTGGTCGCCCGAGTTCACGCCAGCCAACAGCAAGCCGGCCGCGCTGACCTTCGATGGTGATGTCTACGGTGGTCTCGACGCGAAGTCGCTCGGCCAAGCCGAACTCGACTGGTTGCAGCAACACCTGTGCATTCTGAGCGGTCTCTATGGCGTGTTGCGCCCGCTTGATCTGATGCAACCCTACCGGCTGGAGATGGGTACGCGGCTGGAGACGCCGCGCGGCAAGAACCTCTACCAGTTCTGGGGCAGCGACATCGCCCAATACCTGAACCAGCGCGCCGCAGCAGACAAGACACCGATCGTGGTCAACCTCGCCAGCGAAGAGTATTTCAAGGCGGTGGACCACAAAGCGCTCACGCCGCGCGTGGTGAGCTGCGTGTTTGAAGAGCGCAAGGGCGAGCAGCACAAGGTGGTGAGCTTTTTTGCCAAGCGCGCGCGCGGGCTGATGGTGCGGTTCGCCGTGCAGCACCAAGTGTCAACGCCGGCGCAGTTGCAGGCGTTCGATGCCGAGGGCTACCGCTTTGCGCCCGCCGCGTCGTCGCCCGATCGGCTGGTGTTCCGACGCGAGCCCCAAAATTGACCCGCCAGCCCGCCAAGGCCAAGTCAAGGAGACCATCAAGATGAGCCATGACGTGACCCCCGAATTGCGCCAGTGGATCGTGGACCAAGCGGCGGCGGGCCAGCAGCCTGAGGCTCTGCTGCGCGCCATGGTGGCGGCTGGCTGGACGCATGAACTCGCCGCCTTCGCGCTGCGTGAACATCTGCCCGATGGCTCGGGCACCCAACCACTGACACCGGCGTTGGCTGTGCTGCCCACCCAGGCGCGCGCTGGGTTTGGATCGCTTCCCGACCTGGACCTTTCGTCGGGCTCGCGCGAACTCGACGCGGGCGACCGCCGTGTGCAGGTGTTGGCGTCGTTGCAGTCGCCGCACGTGGTGGTGCTTGGTGGGTTTTTGTCGGAAGCCGAATGCGATGCCCTGGTGGATGCGGCGCGTCCGCGTTTGGTGCGCTCGCGCACGGTGCAAACCCTGACCGGTGGCGAGGAGCTCAACGCCGACCGCACCAGCAGCGGCATGTTTTTCAGCCGGGGCGAAACCGCATTGATCCAGCGCATCGAGGCGCGCATCGCACGGTTGCTGCGCTGGCCCGTGGAAAATGGCGAAGGCCTGCAGGTGCTCAACTATTTGCCTGGCGCCGAGTACAAGCCGCATTACGACTACTTCGACCCCGCCGAGCCGGGCACGTCCAGCTTGC
>JBLIJY010000315.1:0-3345 GCA_047636095.1 Hydrogenophaga sp.
AAAGCTGGCTGGTGCGAAGTCTGGTGCCCAACGCCATCGCCCAGCAGGTATTGAGTTACCTCAACCAATTTGCCGCCAAGGCAGGGCAGATGGGCTGGGCGGGTGCATTGGTCTTGCTGATCACTGCGCTGGCGCTCATTCTTACCATCGACAGGAAGCTCAACGACATTTGGCGCGTGCGCGAGAGCCGCCCGCTGACCCAGCGCGTGCTGGTGTATTGGGCGGTGCTCACGCTGGGGCCGTTGTTTCTCGCGGGCAGCCTGGCTGTGACGTCTTACGCCTTGTCGGCGTCCAAAGGCTTGGTGAGCTCGATGCCCGATGCGCTCAAGCTGCTGATCGACACCTTGCAGTTCGCGCTCGTGACCGCTGGCGTGGCCGCGCTGTACCGCTACGTGCCCAACACCCGGGTACGTTGGAGCCACGCGCTGATGGGTGGCTTGTTTGTGGCTACCGGGCTGGAGCTGGCCAAAAAACTGCTGGCCTTGTACCTCCTGACCGTGCCCACTTATTCGGTGGTTTACGGCACTTTCGCCATTTTGCCGATTTTGCTGATCTGGATGTATGTGGTCTGGGTGATCGTGTTGCTGGGTGCGGTGGTGACGGCTTACCTGCCCAGCTTGCTGAGTGGCATTGCGCGTCGGGGTGACACGCCGGGCTGGAACTACCAGCTTGCGCTGGAGCTGGTGGACCAGCTGGCTCGCTCGCGCAGCGCCCAGACGTCTGGGCGTGAGACGGCTGGGCCTGGGGTGAGCCTGGAGCAGCTCGCCCGCGCGCTGCGGGTCGACGGCTTGCAACTCGAAGAGCCGTTGCGCGCCCTGCGCCAGCTCGGCTGGGCTGGCTGCCTGGACGAAGAAGACGCGCGGTGGGTCTTGCTGATCGACCCAGTGCTCGCGCCCCTGGCGCCATTGGCCAACAGCCTGCTGCTGCGGCGCACCTTGCACACCGAGGCCATGTGGGAAGCCAGCGGTTGGGATCGGCTCAGTCTGGGGCAGGCGCTGGCGGATTCGGTGGGGTCTGCGAATACCAACGCCATGCAGGCGGCTGCAAGATAACCTGCGCTCGCACCCGACGAGACGAACCGCCCTAAAATCGCTCCCCGTTTGTCAGCCTAGCTGCACGCCGTGGTGAAAACCACTTTTTTCATCACTTGCCTTGAGCCATGCCTTTTTCTGCTGCCGATCGTTCCGTCGACATCGTTTACCTCTGGGTGGATGGCAGCGACCCTGTCTGGCGCGCCAAGCGCCACTCAGCGGCGTTGCGTCTGGGTGCCGCACAGACCCAGTCCATGGCGCCCTACAGCAATGTGGAAGGGCGTTTTCGGGACAACGGCGAACTGCGCTACAGCCTGCGTGCGCTGGAGCGGTTTTTTCCTGGCCATGGCCATGTGTACCTCGTCACCGACAGCCAAACGCCGCACTGGCTCCGCGCTTGCAGCCGCCTCACGGTGGTGAGCCACCAAGAACTGCTGCCCGCCAACCGCCTGCCCACGTTCGATTCCGGCAACATTGAGTCTTACATCCACCGCATTCCCGGGCTGTCAGAGCGCTACTTTTACCTCAACGACGACGTGTTTTTTGGTGCTCCCGTGCGGCTGGATCACTGGTTTTGGTCAGGTGGTTTTTACGCCGCCTGGTCGGACGATCTGGAGGTGAGCGAAGGCCCGATGCGACCCGAGGACAACTCGCTGGAAAACGCCAGCCGCCTCTCCAACCAGTGGCTGGGCATGCTGCCATCGCTCACCCAAACCGACTACCGCCACACGCCACGCACCTTTGCCCACTCACCGCGGCCCATGCTGAAATCGCTGCTGTTTCGCCTTGAAGACGAAGCGCCTGAGCTGTTCGAGCGGGTGCGCTCCAGCGTGTTTCGCACCTGGGACAACCCCACCCTGGTGTCTGACTTTGTGCTGCGCTGGGCGCTGGCCCATGGCATGGCCAAGATCCGAGACTACGCGCACCTCTACTTGGCCACTGGGGACGTCAACCCGTCGCAGCCACTCGCTGCGCTGGCGGGTGCGGCGGGGAAGCTGGACTTTTTCTGCATCAACGACACCACCGACGACGCACACGGCCACGATCCCCGGCTGACCCAGGTGCAGGCCACTTTGCAGCGCATGTTTGCGCAGGCTTCACCATTCGAGCAGCCGCATCTGGGTGCTGTGCACACCGCGCACCAAAGCGCGCAGCATTCTTGGGCACACCCCGCACGTTTGCTGGAAAAGCCAGGGCACCGGCCTCAACCTGAGCCTGTGCGCTAGCCGGGTGCCTTCACGCCTGACGCGTGTGGCTGGCGCGGTGCCTCTGGATGTCGGGGTGGCGCAGGCCTTCGTGTTTGGTGGCGCGACCCGCCATGCGCTCGCGCCACATCTTGAATGAGCGCGGTTTCATGGTGCGCCGCATCAAGGCCACCACGGCCGATTCGTTGAGCCCAAACTGGCGCTCGATGGCTTCAAACGGCGTGCGGTCTTCCCAGGCCATTTCCACCACGCGTGATACATCGGCTTCGCTCAATGCGTCGTGGGGTGAATCGCTCATGGCTTCAAAAAATCCCGAATCGCCACCAAGGTTTGATCGGGCGCTTCCGTCATCTGGTGGTGTCCCACCGGCAGGTTCACCACCTGCACCGATCGGCCCGCGTCCCGCGCGGTCTGAATCAGTCCCTGCGCGGCCTTGGGCTGCGTCATCTGGTCGATGCTGCCGAGCAGGAACAGCACCTGGCAGGTGACCTGTGTCGCCGCTTGTTCGCCATTGGCGTAGGAGTCGCATGCCACGAAGCCTCGGTGGAATACGTTGACCTCAGAGTTGCTCGCCAGCACGCGGCGGCCCAGCGCCGTGCTGCTGCCAAACACCCAAGTGCCCGGTCCGAGCGCAGAGGGCGGCGCGGCGATTGTGCTGCGCATGAACACGTTGATCATCTGGATCCCTTTCATGGGATCGTTCTGAGCGGCCTCGATGAGGATGGGCGAGACCTTCATCGGGTACGCCGTACCGACCAGCACCAAATGGCTCACGCGCTCCTTCAACCGCGCTGCTGCCTCCAGCGCAATCAGCGAGCCCCAGCTGTGCCCGACCAGCGCCGCCTTCTGCACGCTGACCGCATCGAGCAAGGCGGCCACGAAATCGGCCGCTGCTTCCACGCTGGCCGGCGCTTCGCCTTTGCTCTTGCAATGCCCGGGCAGGTCGACCGCCAGCACGTTCCAGCCGTGATGGGCTAGGTAACGGCTTTGCAGAGTCCACACGCTGTGGTCGTTGAGAACACCGTGGATGAAAACCACGGTGGGCTTGGCAGCATCGAAGGGTTTGCCGCCGGTGTAGCAGTAGGTCTGGGCGCCGTTGACTTGGATGT
>JBLIJY010000316.1:0-3340 GCA_047636095.1 Hydrogenophaga sp.
GCTGGGCAACCCCCGCGTGCGGGCTGTGTTCATGCAGCACCATGCCGATCTGCTCGAACCCGGCTTTTGGCAGCAGCACAAAGCGCGCATCGCAGCCGGCCATGTGCACGACGTGTTTCCCTACGAGTGCGAGCGCCGGTTGCACTTGGTTGCACCCGCGCTGGCCTGATCTCCCACCTTTTCTCCACCCCTTTTCAGGAGACTTTGCATGACCCCCACACAAGCCCCCGACCCCATCGTCATCGTGGGCGCTGCCCGCACCCCCATGGGCTCGTTTCAAAGCGATTTCGCCTCCCAATCGGCGCACGACCTGGGCGGTGTGGCTATCCGCGCTGCGCTGGAGCGCTCGGGCGCGAAGCCCGAACTGGTCGATGAGGTGCTGTTTGGCAACTGCCTGATGGCCGGTCAGGGCCAGGCGCCAGCCCGCCAGGCCGCGATCAAAGGTGGCCTGCCGCTCAGTGCTGGCGCGGTCACGCTGTCCAAAATGTGCGGCTCTGGTATGAAAGCCACCATGCTGGCGCACGATATGCTGCTGGCCGGTAGCGCCACCGTGATGGTGGCCGGCGGCATGGAGAGCATGACCAACGCGCCCTACCTCATGCTCAAGGGCCGCGCCGGCTACCGCATGGGCCACGACAAAATTTACGACCACATGATGCTCGACGGACTGGAAGACGCCTACGAAGCCGGGCGCTCCATGGGCACCTTCGGTGAAGACTGCGCCGCCAAATACAGCTTCACGCGTGAGCAGCAAGATGCCTTCGCCATCGCCTCGGTGACGCGCGCCAAGGCCGCCACTGAGAGCGGCGCGTTTGCCCAAGAAATCGCCCCCGTCACCGTGAAAGACCGCAGCGGCGAACGCGTGGTGTCCATCGACGAAGGGCCCGGCAAGGTCAAGCTCGACAAAATCCCCAGCCTCAAGCCCGCGTTCAAAAAAGACGGCACCATCACCGCCGCCAGCAGTTCGTCCATCAACGACGGCGCCGCCGCGCTGGTGCTGATGCGCGAATCGACCGCAAGCGCGCAGGGCCTGAAACCGCTGGCGCGCATCGTCGCCCACGCCACCCACGCGCAAGAACCCAACTGGTTCGCTACCGCCCCGGTGGGCGCCACGCAGAAACTGCTGGCCAAGACCGGCTGGACCGTGGCCGATGTGGACCTGTGGGAAATCAACGAAGCGTTTGCCGTGGTGCCGATGGCGCTGATGACCGAGCTGGGCATTGCGCACGACAAGGTCAACGTGAACGGCGGTGCCTGCGCGCTGGGTCACCCGATTGGCGCGTCGGGTGCGCGTATTTTGGTAACGCTGCTGTACGCGATGCAGGCGCGCGGCGGCAAGCGCGGCGTGGCCACCTTGTGCATCGGTGGCGGGGAAGCCACGGCGATGGCGATTGAGCTGGTTTGACGAACCACCAAAACCCCGCATGACCACCGTTCTCATCATCGGCGCCTCGCGCGGCATCGGCTTGGAGCTGACGCGCCAATACCGCGCGGCGGGTGCTCGGGTGATCGCCACCGCCCGCAACGAGGCCGGGCTGGCGGGCTTGCGCGAGGCCGGCGCTGAGCCGCTTCGGCTGGACGTGGCCGAGTCGGGCAGCGTGAACGGCTTGGCGCGCCAGCTCGATGGCGAGAGGCTCGACGTGGCGCTGTATGTGGTGGGTGTGATGGACCGCGCCAGCGCCGCCACGCCGCCGACCCGCGAGGCCTTCGACCGGGTGATGCACACCAACCTGCTGGGCGCGATGCAGGTCATGCCGCTGGTGCTGCCTGGGGTGCAGGCGGCGGGTGGTGTGTTTGGTGTGCTCTCCAGCAGCATGAGCCTGATCGCCAGCGTGCCAGCCGGTAATGCCTGGCTGTACCGGGTGAGCAAGGCAGCGCTCAACATGGCGGTGGTCAGCGCCCGGTTCGACTATCCGGGCGCGCGTCTGGTGGCGCTCGATCCGGGCTGGGTGCAGACCGACATGGGCGGTGGCGCCGCGCCACTCTCGGTGGGCGACAGCGTGGCCGGGTTGCTGGCTGCCATCGCCAGCCTGACCGATGCCGACAACGGTCGCCTGATCCACCACGATGGTCGGCGCGCCGACCATTGGTGAACCCCATTTTTATCAACCGAAAAACCCAAACACCATGCTGCTCAACGAAGACCAACTCATGATCCGCGACGCGGTGCGCGCTTTTTCTCAAGAACAAATCTGGCCCTTTGCTGCGCGCTGGGACAAAGAGCACCACTTCCCGAAAGACGTGCACCAAGGCCTGGCCGCGCTCGGCGCCTACGGCATTTGCGTGCCCGAAGAACTGGGTGGTGCCGGGCTGGACTACACCACGCTGGCGGTGGTGCTGGAAGAAATCGCGGCTGGGGACGGCGGCACCAGCACCGTGATCTCGGTCACCAACTGCCCGGTCAATGCCATCTTGCTGCGCTATGGCAAAACGGCGCAAAAAGAAACCTGGCTGCGCCCGCTGGCCGCAGGCCAGATGCTGGGTGCGTTCTGCCTGACCGAGCCCCATGCGGGCTCAGACGCTTCAACACTGCGCACCACAGCGGTGAAGCAGGGTGACGAATACGTCATCAACGGCGTCAAGCAGTTCATCACTAGCGGTAAGCACGGCAACCTGGCCATCGTGATCGCGGTGACCGACAAAGGCGCCGGCAAAAAAGGCATGAGCGCCTTCGTGGTGCCCACCGCCACGCCAGGCTACATCGTCGACCGTTTGGAGGACAAGCTCGGCCAGCACAGCAGCGACACCGCACAGATTCGCTTTGAAAACTGCCGTGTCTCCGCAGAAAACCTGATCGGCAGCGAGGGCGAGGGCTACCGCATCGCGCTCTCCGCGCTCGAAGGCGGGCGTATTGGCATCGCCGCGCAGGCTATCGGCATGGCGCGCAGCGCGTTTGACTGCGCGGTGACCTACGCCAAACAGCGCGAGAGCTTCGGCCAGCCCATCTTCAACCACCAGGCGGTGGGCTTCAAACTGGCCGACATGGCGACCCAGATCGAGGCCGCGCGCGCGCTGGTGATGCACGCCGCCGCATTGCGCGACGCCGACCAGCCTTGCCTGAAAGAAGCCGCCATGGCCAAGCTGTTTGCCAGCGAAATGGCCGAAAAAGTTTGCTCGGATGCAATCCAGGTGCATGGCGGCTACGGCTACGTGAGCGACTTCCCGGTCGAGCGCATCTACCGCGACGTGCGCGTGTGCCAGATTTATGAAGGCACCAGCGACGTGCAAAAAATTATCATCACCCGAGCGCTGTAGCCGCTTATCTGGCCTTGTCAGTTTGTGTGTACGGGTAACATTCCCCGATGAACATCATCATTTTGGGCGCTGGGCGAGTCGGTGA
>JBLIJY010000317.1:0-3307 GCA_047636095.1 Hydrogenophaga sp.
GCGCGCGACCGGGCCGCGCTGGAGCGCGACGCCACCGCGCTGGCCAGCGACATCCGCGCTCGGCTGATGCGCAATGTGCAAACCCTGCAAGCGCTGCACAGCAACGTGCCGCGCGCCGAAGACTGGGAAGTGCCGGCCGGCGAGCTGCTGCTGGCACACCGCGAGCTGGTGCGCCTGACCTGGCGCAGCAACGGTTACCGCTTGCTGGCCGAGCGCGATTCGCCCTACCTCGCCAGTCCCAACGACGCCAGCGAGCGCACCGAACGACCGCTGCCCGAGGTGCGTCAAGCCTGCGACAACGCGCGTCGACTGGCGGGCCCCGCGTTCTCCAGCAGCCATGTCTGGCCCAGCGACGAGGGCCGCAGCCCTTCGCTGATCGCGATGTGCCTGCCGATCGGCCGTGCCGAGCTGCGCAACGGCTTTTTGGTAGCCACCCATTCGCTGGCAGGCGTGCTCTCGGAATTTGCCAGCAAAGACCTGCTGCGTGGGCGCGCGCTGTCGTTCCTGGAGGCCGACGGCAGGCCGCTGGCGTCACTGGGCCAAACGCCGGCTGGCAGAAAGACCATGGCGGTGCGGGTGCTGCTCGACTTGCCCGGCCACACGCTGAACCTCTGGCTGCAAGCACCGTTGCGCCCGCTGGGCCTGTTTCCCAACGTGCTCACCGCGGTGGTTGGCCTGCTCTCGTTGGCGCTGCTGCTGGTGCTCGCGCTGCTGGAGCGCGACATGCGGCTGCGCCAGCGCGCCGAGTTCGAGGTGGCCGAAGCGCTGGCGTTTCGCAAGGCCATGGAGAACTCGCTCGTCACCGGACTGCGCGCGCGCGACATGGCCGGGCGCATCAGCTACGTGAATCCGGCTTTTTGCCAGATGGTGGGTTACAGCGCCCAGGAGCTGATCGGATCCAGCCTCCCCGCACCCTGGTGGCCGCCTGAGCGGGTGGACGAACACCAGCAACACCACCACGCCCTGATGGCTGGGCAGGCGGCGCCGCGCGAAGGCCGCGAATGGGTGTTCCAGCGCCGAGACGGCACGCGCTTTCCGGTGTTGGTGGTGGAGGCGCCGCTGATCGACGCCCAGGGCGCGCAGACCGGCCACCTTGGCGCGGTGCTCGACATCACCGAGCAGCGCCGCATCGAAGACCAGAGCCGCGCCTCGCTGGACCGGCTGCAGGCCACCGCGCGCCTGACCACCGTGGGCGAAATGGCCTCGCTGCTGAGCCACGAGCTCAACCAGCCGCTGGCCGCCATCGCCAGCTACGCCTCGGGCGCGCTCAACCTGCTCGACGATCCGCCTGCCGACTTGCCGCCCGCCGAGCTTCGCCAAGCGATCCAGCGCATCGGCGAGCAGGCCGAGCGCGCTGGGCGCGTGATCAAAAGCGTGGCCGACTTCGTTCGCCGGCGCGAGCACAGCCGCGAGGCGCTGGCCCCCGGCGACTTGGTGGAGGGGGTCGCGCCGCTGATCGGCCTGCAGGCCAAGAAGCTGGGCATTCGGGTGCAAATTGAGGTGGCGCCTGGCCTGCCCCAGCTGCGCTGCGACCGCACCCTGATCGAGCAGGTGCTGATCAACCTGGCGCGCAACGGCATGCAAGCCATGCCCGAGGGCGATCCCGACGCCGCCTCTGGCCTGCGCGTGTTGCGCATGGCGGTGAGTCCGGTGCCGGCTTCGGCCAGCGCGCCACGCGGTGGCATCGCGTTTTCGGTGACTGACCACGGCGAGGGCCTGAGCAAGGCGGTGCAGGCGCGGCTGTTCACCCCATTCTTCACCACCAAGCCCGAGGGCATGGGGCTGGGCCTGTCGCTGTGCCGCACCGTGATTGAGCAACACGGCGCCAGCCTGGTGTTCGAGCCCGCCCAGCCACGCGGCACCGTGTTTCGCTTCACGCTCGCCGCCGAGCCGGTACCCAAGACCGTGCCCGAGCGGGCCCCAGCGGGGGATCTATCATCCGCCCCATGACCGCGTACCCCGATGCCAAGATTTACCTGGTCGATGACGATGCCGTTGTGCGCGACGCCCTGGGCTGGCTGCTGCGCACCCGTCGCCTGTTGAGCGAGCCTTATGAGAGTGCCGAGGCGTTTGTCGCCCAAGCCAGCGGCTGGCAGCGCGAGCCTACCCGGCCCAGCTGCGTGCTGCTCGACGTGCGCATGCCCGGCCAAAGTGGGCTGGCGCTGTTCGAACAGCTGCTGGCGTTGCCGTGGCAGGCCGTGATGCCGGTGATTTTTCTCAGCGGCCACGCCGACGTGCCCACGGCGGTGGATGCGGTCAAGCGCGGCGCCTTCGATTTTTGCGAGAAGCCTTTTTCCGACAACCTGCTGGTCGATCGGGTCGAGCAGGCGCTGGCGCGCTCTGCCCAGGCGATCGCGCAGCGAGCGTTGCAGCGCAGCGTGCAGCAGCGCCTGGAGAGCCTCACCGAGCGCGAGCGCGATGTGGTGCGGCTGGTGGCCGATGGCCTGCCGAACAAGCTGGTGGCCGACCAGCTCGACATCAGCGTGCGCACGGTCGAGGTGCACCGCTCGCGCGTGTTCGACAAAATGGATGTGAAGTCGGCCGTGGAACTGGCCAATGCGCTGCGGCTGCTGTGAGCGCCGCGACCGGCTTTAGGGGGGTGGTGGCTCGCGGTCCTGAGCCTTGGCGCGCTGTGCGGACGCCTGCACTTTCTCCTGCTCGGCGTGCGCTGGCAGCTCCCCTTTCTTGCGACCCGAAAACATGGTCCACCAGACAATGAACACCAGCAACACCAGTGCGCCAAGCGCTTCAAGCAACAACAAGGTCATGGCGGCAATAGCGGATCACAAACAAGGGGTGGAAGGGAAATTCTGTTGGCGCGCCCGCAGTTGGCGGCTGGCCGTGGTGGCTGGCATTGTAGGAAGCTTGGTCGCCTGTGCCACCCCCGTCGCGGAAATCCCGCCTGCCCCGGCGGACATCCCGCCGCTCGCCGCACCGGCCGACCCCGCCGCGCTGCCGCCCGCCATCCAGCGCGCGGGCAGCCGCTGGGTGCCGGTGCACTGGGCCGAGCTGCCCGGCTGGGGGCCCGAGGGACTGCACGCGGTGTGGAACGCCTGGGTACGCGGTTGCGAGCGGCCCGCGCCGGGGCAGGCCACGCTGTGCGCCGAGGTGCGCCAGCTCAGCATCGCCACCAATGTGGAGCAGCAGGCCTGGGTGGTGCGCCGCCTGCAGCCGTATCGCGTCACCGAGCCCGACGGCACGCCGCCCAGCGGCCTGCTCACCGGCTACTACGAGCCCATCATGGACGCGCGCCGCCAGCCCAGCGCCACCCACCGCACGCCGCTTTACGCGCCACCCGCCAGCCTGA
>JBLIJY010000318.1:0-3295 GCA_047636095.1 Hydrogenophaga sp.
CAATGGCGTGCCCGGGCCGCAGGAATTGCTGTTTCAGGAACTCGGTGAGCGCATTCGCGACGTGCGCACCGGGCCTGATGGCGCGGTCTACCTGCTCACCGACAGCCCCACCGGGCGCGTGCTGCGGGTGGAGCCCACCTCACCCTGAACGGAACGTGGCGGGCGGGAACCCAGCGGGAACTTGAATGCCTCGGTGACTTCGAACCAGCCAGCCCATCGCCTTCGGAGACCTTCATGACGCCACCTCCTTTCCCGTCCAATGAATCCCCGCCGCTGACCCGCCGCGCCACGCTCACGCGGCTGGCCGCCCTGTCGGTAGGCGCCGGCACCTGGGCGCTGCCGCTGCACAGCCAGGCGGCCATCGACACCGCGCCGGTCACGCGCACCATTCCCGCCAGCGGCGAAGCCATTCCCGTGGTGGGCCTGGGCAGCTGGATCACCTTCAACGTGGGGCAGGACGCGGCGGGGCTGGCCGCATCGACGGCCGTGATCCGCGCGTTTCTGGCCGGCGGCGGGCGGATGATCGATTCGTCGCCCATGTACGGCTCGGCGCAGGCCACCATTGGCCACGCGCTGGCCGCGCTGGGTGGGCCGAAGGCGGTGTGGTCGGCCGACAAGGTGTGGGACGGCGATCTTGTGCGCGGCACGGCACAAATGGCCACATCGCGCCAGCGCTGGGGTGTGGACCGTTTCGACCTGATGCAGGTGCACAACCTGCTGGGCTGGCAGGCGCATTTGCCGCGCCTGTTCGAGATGAAGGCAGCGGGCCGGCTGCGCTATGTGGGTATCTCCACCAGCCATGGTCGGCGCCACGCCGATGTGGCGCAGATCATGAGCCGCCAGCCGCTCGATTTTGTGCAACTCACCTACAACTTGCTGGACCGCGAGGTCGAGCAGCGCTTGCTGCCACTGGCGCGGGAACGGGGCATCGCCGTGATCGTGAACCGGCCGTTTCGCCAGGGTGCGCTGCCGCAGCAGCTCGCGCGCCACCCGCTGCCCGGCTGGGCGGGCGAGCTGGGCTGCACCGACTGGGCGCAGGTGGCGCTGAAGTTCGTGGTCAGCCACCCGGCGGTGACCTGCGCCATTCCCGCGACCACGCGGGTGGACCATGTGCGGCAGAACCTGGCGGCGGGTGGCGGTGCCATGCCCGATGCGGCGCTGCGCGCTCGCATGGTGCGCGAGGCCGCGGCGCTGTGACGGCTGGCCAAGCGTCTCGCCCCCGCTGAGTGCGGCCCATGGATGCGTGGTGGAGCTACCGGCCGTCTGACCTGCTGATGTTTTCGCCGGCCATTTATTGGCGGCTGTTTGAATCGCTGAATCGGCAGGCTTGGCCCTTCGCGGTGGCGCTGCTGGTGGCGGGTGTGGGGATCGGTTGGTGGTGGGCGCGCACCGCTGCCCGGACTGACGCCGGATCGGCGCGTTCCTGGGCCTTTGCTCGCGCCGTGTCGGCACGAGATTTGACCCTTGTTCACGCCGTGTCGGCGCGAGGGGCCGTCGCGCTGATGGCGCTGGCCTGGCTCTGGGTGGCATGGGCGTTTTTCTGGCAACGTTTTGCGTCCATCAACACCGCTGCCGAAGCGTTTGCCTGGATGTTTTTGGGGCAGGCGCTGGGCTTGGTGGGGCTGGCGCTCAGCCCGGGACTTCGCTGGGCCTCGGTGCGAGATGGTCGTGTCTGGGTCGGCTGGGCGCTTGGCGCCTGGGCCTTGATCGGGCATCCCGCTCTTGCCTGGGTGTTTGGCCGCCCGGGAACGCAGGCGGAGTGGTTCGGTCTGGCGCCCGACCCGAGCGCCATCGGCGCGCTCGGGCTGTTGCTGTTGCTGGATGCGCCGGGCCCGCTGTCTCGCGTGCTGTGGCGCGCTTTGTGGATCTTGCCGCTCGTCTGGTGCGCCATCACCAGCCTCACGCTGTGGACGCTGGGCGAGGCGCAGGCCTGGGTGGTGCTGGCGCTGGCAGGGGTGGCGCTGGGCGCTGTCGCGCTGGGTCGGCGGTGAAGGGTGCGTGTTATGGCGCGAGGAGGTCTGTCTGCACTGGCCAGCGCTGTGCGGTTTGCAATTCGGTGCTGCCGAATTGGTGCTGCAACCGCAAGGTGTAGCGACCGGGCCTGGAGGTGCACAGGCGCCAGCCGTCTGTTGCGGGCTCCAGGCGCACACCGGGTTCGCTGCCGCTGTGTTGCACGCGCCAGTCAGCGCGTTGCGGCTCGGCCATGCGCAGGCTGACGCAAAAGCCGTGCCGCATGTTGGAGACCACCACCAGCTGCTGCTGGGCGCTGAGTGCGCCCGAAGCATCAAGCTGCAGTTGCTCGGGGTAGCTGTTTTCCAGCACCTGCATCACCGGCGGGATGATGATGCGAAAGTCCAGCGCTGCGCTGGCTTTACCGCCTGCGGAGGCAAAACCGCTCTCGGCCAGCGCCAGGGGGGCTGCTGTGACCGCCGCCAGGGTGAGCAGCCAAAACTTGGTTGCCCTGGTTCTGGACGGTCTTAAATTCCGTTCGGGTTGAGCCTGTCCAAGCCCAACGCTGGCCAGGGGTTTGCTGGGGTGGAAAGTGAAGACTTCACTCGGCTGAATCAACAGGGAGCGCGATGGCCAGAACATGCACAGTCAATCGGTACATTTCAGGCGAACTTGAGACGGGAATGTCTGGCTTTCTCCGGCCTTGGGGGAATTTCAATCGCTCAGGCGCTGTGCCGCAATGCTCAGTCGGCTGGTGTCGCGCAGCCGCACTTCCACGCGGGTTTGCCCCTCGCCCACGGCGGCCCAGGGCAGGGGCAGGGTGTCGTTGCGCACGTTCACCGTGCGCGCGCCGGCGGCCACAAACGGGAACTCGAAGCGGCCCTGGGCGTCGGTGCGCACGCCATAGCGGTTGTCCAGGAACACGGTGACGTTGGGCACGCCGAGTTCGCTGGCCTCCTGGGTACCGCTTTTGTTGGCGTCGAAATACACCACACCTTCGACGCGCCCGCTGCCGTCAGCAGCGTTGCCGCCCAGCGGGACGGTGCGGCTGCCCGCTTGCAGCTCGTAGCGCAACAAGGCGGAGAAAGACCGGCTGCTGACACCGATCACGGTGGGCAGCGGTGGCGCCAGCGGATCGAGCGGGACAGTGCTCAAGCTTCTGCCTCGCGAGCGGCTGAGATTGGCCTCCAGGCTCCAGCGGCTGTCGATGCGCCAGCTGGCGCCCAGGTTCAGACCCCAGCGCTGGCTGCCGCTGCTGCCCCGCTCGGTGTTGAGGTTGCCGCGCACTTGCGCGCGCGTGCCCACCGGCGCGCTCAGGCTCAGCGCTGCGCGCAGCAGGTCTTGC
>JBLIJY010000319.1:0-3289 GCA_047636095.1 Hydrogenophaga sp.
CACCCTGATCGTCAGCACCGACGCGCGCCGGCGCACCGGGCTGCGCGAGCGGATCGATGCCTGCTGGCACAAAGGGTCCCCCTCCTTCGCGGCGACCACTCTCGGGCTGTGATGCTTGACGTGGGATTGTGTTGTGCTCAGCAGTGCTTAGTGGTTGCGTCTTAGCAACAAAAAACAATAAAAAAAATAAAATAGCATGAGGGGAAATACGGATGCTTTCTCTTGGATATAATTAAATTTCAGTCTGAGGCCGCCATTTCAACGGTTGCCTGACTGGGCCAGCTCGGTGCGCATGCTGTGTTCAAGCCCGCTGAGTAGGTTCTCTCAAACATCCTTGTGCGTTCTTCCTCATTCATTGGAAAAGTCATCATGAAAAAAACCGTTCTGCTCGCCACCTTGCTCGCCGCATTCGCCCTGACCGCTTGCGGCAAGAAGGAAGAAATGCCCGTGGCGCCTGTCGAGCCAGCAGCACCTGTTGCTGCGCCTGCTGAGCCAGCTCCCACCCCTGCGGAGCCTGTGGCTGCCCCAGCCGCCACAGAAGCCAGTGCGGTCACCGATGCTGCTGCAGCAGCAGACAAGGCCACAGAAGCCGCCAAAGCCGCTGCCGAAGCACCCAAGCAGTAATAGGTTCATGCAAGGCGTCTGATTTCAGGCGCCTTGAGCCCAAAGAAGAAGCCGCCCTGGGGCGGCTTCTTCTTTGGGCTCGTCAAAATGCGGACGGGGTACCAAATCCCCGCACGCCGTGCCCTCTCACTTCAGGTCGTCAACCAGCAGCTGCGCAATGCGTGCGGCGTTGCCCGTTGTGTCGGCCTGTCCTTGTGCATCGAGCACGGTCACGGTGCTGCGGTTGTCCTGGCTGCGAACCAATACGCGATAGCGGACTGGTGTAGCGTCGGGTTTGGCACCGCTGAACAGGCGGCTGAAGAAGCCAGGCTGACCTGCTTCGGTGTTGGTTGGCGTCACGTAACGCACGAAGTAGATGCCCTGGCTGCGGTCACGGTCTTCGACGGTGAAGCCGCTGCGATCCAGTGACAGACCCACGCGGCGCCAGGCGCGATCGAAACCGTCCCCGAGTTCGATGACCGGCTGGCCGCTGACTGTGGTGAGGCGGGTGGTGGTTGGCGCCGGTGCGTTGGCTGCGGCAGCTTGCGCCTGGGCCTCGCTCACACCCAGCTTGACCATCAACCGGGTCAGGAATTCGGCCTCAAGTTCGGGGTCGGCATCGCGCGGCTGCCACACCGTTTGGTCTTTTTGTGCGCTGGAATACACCTCAATCATGCCGCGGTGGCTGATAAAGATCTCGGTTTTGCCGTCGCCACTGCGCTCCAGGCGGGTGCGGAACTTGTCGCGCTCTCCGGTGGAGTACAGGCTCTCGAACACCCGGCCGATGGTGCGGCGAATGATGTCTTGCGGCAACTTGGCGCGGTTTTCCGCCCAGTCGGTTTCCATGATGCCGAGCTTTTCCTGATCGAGCTCCAGCACGAAACCGTTCTCTTGCCAGAAGTCCCGCACCGGTATCCACAGTTTGTCGGCTGGACGTTCTACCACCAGCCAACGCTGTCTGCCCGAGCGCTCAATGCGCACGTCGGCCACGGCGTTGACCGCTGTGGATGCGCCCGCCGATGGGGTGGGCAGGGTGGTTTGGTAGCCGCTGGCAGTGACCACCGAGCCTGGCACCTGGTAGCGCACATCGCGGTTGAGTTGGGTGAGGTCGGGCGGCACGTCCAGCGCGCTGCCTTTCTTGGCGCTCTGGTAGTCGATCTTGTCTTCTTGCAGCGTGCTGCAGCCAGCAGCCAACGAGGCGGCCAGCGCGATCGCGGCCCAGCGGGCTAGGGAGGACGGAAGACGCGGTGTGGTGTGTGGCATGGAGCGGTTCGAGATTCGGATACTGAATGGAATAGGGTTGGGGCTGGGCTGCTGCGTCAGTCGATCAGGCCACTGTCTCTGAGTGCCGCTTCCAACATCGGTTCCAGATGGCTGGACATAGGGGTGAGCGGCAGACGCAGGGTGCCACCGCACAGGCCCATGCGGGCCATCGCCCATTTCACGGGAATCGGGTTGCCTTCGAGAAACAGGTTCTTGTGCACCGGCAGCAACCGCAACTGGATGTCCATGGCGCGCTGGGTATCGCCCGCGATCGCCGCCACACACAACTCGTGCATCAGGCGCGGTGCGATGTTGGCGCTTACGCTGATGTTGCCTTGGCCGCCGCACAGCATGAGCGCCACAGCGGTCGGGTCGTCGCCTGAATACACCGCAAAACCCTCGGGCACTTCGCGGATCAGCCACTGCGCGCGCTCGATGTTGCCGGTGGCGTCCTTGATGCCGATCACGCCGGGCAGCTTGGTCAGGCGCAACACGGTGTCCAGTTGCAGATCGGCCACGGTGCGCCCGGGCACGTTGTACAACACCATCGGCAAGTCGCCAGTGGCCTCGGCGATGGTTTTGAAGTGTTGGTACTGGCCCTCTTGCGTGGGTTTGTTGTAGTAGGGCACCACCTGCAGCTGGCAGTCAGCGCCAACGCGCTGCGCGAAGCGCGCGAGGTTGACCGCCTCGGCGGTGGAATTGGAGCCGCAGCCCGCCATGATGGGCACGCGGCCTGCCGCTTGTTCCACTGAGACGCGGATGATTTCGCAGTGCTCTTCGGTGGTGACCGTGGGCGACTCGCCGGTGGTGCCGACCACGCCCAGGCAGTCCGTGCCCTCGGCGATGTGCCAGTCGATCAGTTTGCGCAGGGCGGTGTAGTCCACGCTGCCATCGGCCTGGAAAGGGGTGACCAAGGCGACGATGCTGCCGGTGATGGGTTTCATGACGGGTGTCTCGGGGATGGACGTCGGCCTGCAGCCGGGCCTGAGCGCCTGGGTTCAGGCGCGCGAAGGGTGCATTCTACTCAGCGGCTGGCAACAGAAAGCGTGCGGGCCGGTCGGATGGTGTGGTGTGTTTTCGGACCGCTGCCACGCGCTGCACGAAGCGATCGGGGTCTGTGCTGAAGCCGTCTTCGAATGCCACCACCTGCAGCCCCGCGACCACTTGCAGCAACTCGCCTTCGCGCAACAGGAAGTCGGGCCTGGACGGCTTGCCCACGCTCTCATTGCCCACCGCAAAGGTCTCGTAGATCAACACGCCGCCGGGCGCCACGCTGGCCACCACGCGGGGCAGAAGTGGGCGCCACAGGTAGTTGGTGACCACCACCGCGTCGAAGGTTTCGTCATCAAGCGGCCAGGGGCCGTTTTCCATGTCAGCTTCGATGGCGCGGCCCAGACCTGCCACCGCAGCAATGGCCTCGGCC
>JBLIJY010000320.1:0-3269 GCA_047636095.1 Hydrogenophaga sp.
CACCTCGCGGTGCAGGGCTCACGGCTGACCGAGCTGGCCCAGGCCGCTGGCATGAGCAAACAGGCGATGGGCGACTTGGTGACGCAGTGCGAGGCCTGGGGGCTGGTGCAGCGCGAAGACGACCCGCACGACGCGCGGGCGCGGCGCATCGTCTTCACCGCCACTGGCCTGCTCTGGCTGGAGGCGTTTCGCCAGGCGGTGGCGCAAGCGCAGCGGGAGTTTCAGGCTTTGGTGGGCGAGGAGGTGGCCACGGTGGTGGCGCTGGGCCTGGAAGCCTATGGCGCGCGCTGAAACAAGCCTTCGCCACCGGCCAGCCATTCGCCATAATCCACCTCAAACAACAGGAGACAAGCGTGCGTATCCTCATAGCGGAAGACGACCAAGTGCTGGCCGATGGTTTGTTGCGCAGCTTGCGCGCGGGTGGTGCGGCGGTGGACCACGTGGCCAGCGGCAGCGAGGCCGACGCCGCGCTGATGACCAACAACGAGTTCGATCTGCTGATCCTCGACCTCGGCATGCCCCGCATGCACGGGCTTGAAGTACTGAAACGGCTGCGTGCGCGCGGCTCGGCCCTGCCGGTGTTGATCCTGACGGCGGCCGACAGCGTGGAGGAGCGCGTCAAGGGGCTGGACTACGGTGCCGACGACTACATGGCCAAACCGTTTTCGCTGCAAGAGCTCGAAGCCCGCGTGCGCGCGCTGTCGCGCCGGGGCATGGGTGGCAGCACCAACACCATCAAGCACGGCCCGCTGGAATACGACCAGGCCGGGCGGGTGGCCACCATCGAAGGCAAGATGGTGGAGCTCTCGGCGCGCGAGCTGGGGCTGCTTGAGGTGCTGCTGCAGCGCGCCGGGCGACTGGTGAGCAAAGACCAGCTGGTCGAGCGCCTGTGTGAGTGGGGCGAAGAGGTTAGCAACAACGCGATCGAGGTCTACATCCACCGCCTGCGCAAGAAGATCGAGAAGGGCCCGATTCGCATCGCCACCGTGCGCGGGTTGGGTTATTGCCTGGAGAAGATTTGAACCCTGACGGGCCTACCGATGCCGAGACCCTCGGCAGTGGTCCCATGTCGTTTGGGCTGTTCCAGCGCGAGCAGCGCAGCTTGTTTGGCGAAATCCTGGATTGGATGCTCACGCCGCTGCTGCTCTTGTGGCCGCTGTCGTTGGCCCTCACCTGGTTCGTTGCGCAGGGCATTGCCAGCAAACCGTTTGACCGCGCGCTGGAGTTCAACCTGCAAGCGCTGACCCAGTTCGTGGTGGCGCAAGGCGATGTGGTGAGCTTCAACCTCACCCCGCAGGCGCGCGATCTGCTACGCGCCGACGACAGCGATTTGGTTTATTACCAGTTGGTGGACCCGCGCGGTGAGTTGCTCAGCGGCGAGGTCGACTTTCCGCTGCCGCGCGACAACGAAACGCCCGAGCCAGGCCGCGTGCTGATGCGCGACGATGTGGTGCGCGGCGACGATGTGCGCGTGGCCTACACCTGGCTGGCGCGCCACAGCGACAGCAAACGCCTGGTGCTGATGCAGGTGGCCGAAACCAAGGGCAAGCGCTCCACGCTGGCCACCGAAATCATCAAGGGCGTGATGGTGCCGCAGTTCGTGATTCTGCCGCTGGCGGTGCTGCTGGTGTGGATGGCGCTGGTGCGCGGTATCCGCCCGCTCAACGAGCTGGAGCGGCGCATCCGCGCGCGCAAACCCGATGACCTGAGCCCGATCGAAGAGTCGTTCATTCCGCAGGAGGTGGCACCGCTGGTGTCGTCCATCAACGATCTGCTGACGCGCCTGAAGGTCTCGCTCGGTACCCAAAAGCGTTTTCTGGCCGACGCCGCGCACCAGCTCAAAACGCCGCTGGCGGGGCTGCGCATGCAAGCCGATCTGGCGCAGCGCGAGACCGACCCCAACGAGATTCGCGGCTCGTTGCAGCAGATCGCGCGCGCCAGCACCCGCGCCACCCACACCGTCAACCAGCTGCTGGCGCTGGCCCGCGCAGAGACTACCGGCCGCATCCTGCCGAGTGCGCGCATCGACTTGGCGCGGCTGGTGACCGAGGTGGTGCAAGACTCGGTGCCGCGCGCGCTGGATCACGGCATCGACCTTGGCTTTGAAGGCCCGGACACCATGCCAGAGACCTGCATCATGGACGGCAACCCGATTTTGCTGCAGGAGATGGTGCGCAACCTGGTGGACAACGCGATTCACTACTCGGGGCGCGGCGGCGTGGTAACCGTGCGCGTGCTGGCCGACCGCTTCAGCGGCGTGCAGATTTTGCAGGTGGAAGACGATGGACCGGGCATCGCGCCCCACGAGCGCGAGCTGGTGATGCAGCCCTTTTACCGCACGCTGGGCACCAATGTGGACGGCTCCGGCCTGGGGCTGGCGATCGTGCAGGAGATCGCCCAGCAACACGGGGCGAGCGTGTCGATGGAAGACACGCACCCCGATCGCGCCCGGCGCGGGTTGCGGATGTCGGTGCACTTTGAGCCTAGAGAATCTGCGTCAGCGTCGGCGTGAGGGCCATTCAGCTCAGGTGCGGGCCGATCAGCTTCGCGATCTCGAACATCGTCACCTGCGGCTTGCCGAACACGGCTTGCAGCTTGGCGTCGGCGTTGATCTTGCGCTTGTCGGCTGCGTCTTGCAGGCCTTGGGCTTTGATGTAGTCCCAGAGTTTTTTGGTCACTTCCGGGCGCGACACCAGGCCTTCGCCGATCACGGCGACCAGTGCGGTACTCGGCTGCTTGCCGCTGGCGGCGGTGGTCTTGCGCGGTGCCTTGGGCTCGGCCGTTTTCTTGGGAGCCGCTGCTTTTTTGGCTGGGGCAGCTTTCTTCGCGGGTGCTGCCTTGGTGGGAGCCCCCGCAGCGGTCTTGCGCGGCGGGAACTTGGAGGGCGCGAACTCGAAGTTCACCTTGCCCGCCTCTTTGTCCCAGGCGAGGAAGGCCTTGAAGGCGCGGCGTGTGCGCATGGACACGAACTTGTCGAGCAAATCCGTCTTGCCGGTTTCCAGCAGCTTGCTCATCTGCTCGCGCGCCACCGGCTGTTGCAGGATGATCTTGCCGCTCTTGAAATCGCAGCTCGGTGTGGGCTGCGCTTCGGTGGGCACGGTCTTGCTGCAGACGTAGTTGCTGCCGTGCTCGTACACCGGGCTGCCGCACTTGGGGCAGGCGCCCAGCGAATCGGCGCCGCTGAAATCCACCAGCTCACCGCTTTCTTCGTTTTTCTTGTCGTCACCGAAGTCGAATTCCAGCTTCCAGTTCTTGTCTTCCTCGTTGAA
>JBLIJY010000321.1:0-3255 GCA_047636095.1 Hydrogenophaga sp.
GGTGGACGACCAAGATGCATTGCTTCAAGCGTCTGGGCGAGCGGGTCATGGCACGCACGTTCGAGCGTCAGGTGGTGGAGTTGCATGTGCGAGCGGCACTGCTCAACCGCTTCACGCAACTCGGGCGCCCGACCACGGTGCCCGTGGCCGCCATGGCATAGCTGCGTCTGGGGTTGGGGTCACCTCGTCCCGCTTTCGACTTGTGCAACAAAGCCATCTGCGCAGCAAGATTGCCGCCTACCGCCGTCTTCATTAACCTGGGTGCATTCAAGCCCCATGTGCAACAGCGCGCCAGCCGCCATCGCCCAGGCCACTGCCCATCAGCTCACCGGTGGCAAACGCACCAGCAAGCCAGCCAGCGCCTGCACGACCGTCGCTTGGCGCACCGCCGCGCGGTCGCCGGGGAAGTGCCAGCGCGCGGCGGTGACGCCTGCGGGCGTGGCCCAGGCCAGCCAGACCGTGCCGACCGGCTTGTCGGTTGAGCCGCCGGTGGGGCCGGCCACGCCGGTCACGGCCACGCTGAGCTGCGCGTGTGAGTACAACAGCGCGCCAGCCGCCATCGCTCGTGCCACCGGCTCGCTCACCGCGCCGTGTTGCTCGATGAGCGCGGCGGGCACGCCGAGCAGTTCGGTCTTGGCCGCGTTGGAATAGGTCACAAAGCCGCGCTCGAACCAGTCGCTGGAGCCGCTGAGCTCGGTGCACGTGGCGGCGATCAGGCCGCCGGTGCAGCTCTCGGCGCTGGCCAGCATCCAGCCGCGCGATCTGAGCTCGGCGGCGAGGGTGTGAACCAGTTCGTGGGTGGTGGGCATGTCAATACCGCCAAGCGGCGATCACCAGCAAGGTGCAACCGGCAGCGGCGAAGTCGTCGAGCAAGATGCCGAAACCGCCGCGCGGACCGAGCCCTTTGAAGTGCTGATCGGCCCAAGCCATGGGGCCGAACTTCACCGCGTCGAAGAAGCGGAACAGGGCAAACGCCACCGCTTGCCCGAGCAGGCTGGTGGGTGAGACCAGCCACAGCACCAGCCAGAAGGCGATGATCTCGTCCCACACGATATGGCCGGAATCGGGGATCCGCATGTGTTGCGCGGTGACCGTGCAGGCCCACCAGCCGCCCAGCGTGCCCAGCACGATCAGCAACGCCCAAGCACGGTCGGTCATGAACGGGTGCAGGATCACAAACGCAGCCCATGCCCACAAGGTGCCTGCGGTTCCCGGTGCGACACGCGACAGCCCCGAGCCAGCACCGAGCGCGATGAAATGGGCCGGATGCGCCATCAGAAAACGCCAGCCCGGGTGCGTGAGCGGGGCGAGCGCGGAGTCGGTTGGGCCGGTGTCGGTGGTCATGGCCCGATTATCGAGGCCGCTCAAGCCGAAAAGTGGTCGTGACCGCGCATGGCCAGGGGCTGGCGCTGTCCTTGGGCATCGATCAGGTGCAGGCCCGGCGTGGCCAGCAAGCGGCCGATGCGCTGCAGCGGTGCGCCGCTGGCGTTGGCGGCTGCTTGCATCTGCTCGCGCGCGGCGGGCGCGGCGGTGACCAGCAGCTCATAGTCGTCGCCGCCGTGCAGCACGCATTCCTGTTGCTGCGCCAACGGTAGCGAAGCCAGCGCAGGCGCCAGGGGCAGGGCGGTCCAGTCGATCTCGGCCCCCAGGCCGCTGGCGCGAAGTATGTGCCCCAGGTCGCCTGCCAGGCCGTCGCTCACGTCCAGCGCGGCGTGGGCCACGCCGACCAGTGCACAGCCCAGCGCAAGCTGCGGCGTTGGACGGTCCATGCGTGCCTGTGCCAGCGCCCAATCGCCAGGCTCGATGGCGCCCGCCCAGGGCTCGCCCAGCCGGTGCGCCAGCGCCAGCCGCGCCTCGCCGGTGCGCCCGCTCAGCCAGAGGTCGTCGCCCGCCTGTGCCGTGTCGCGCCGCAACGCGTGGCCTGGGATCACCTCGCCAAACACGGTGATGCAGATGTTGAGCGGGCCGCGCGTGGTGTCGCCACCCACCAGCGGGCAGGCGTGGGCGTCAGACAGCGCAAACAGGCCGCGCACGAAAGCGGCGAGCCAGGCGTCGTCGACCGTTGGCAGGGCGAGCGCCAGCGTGAAACCCAGCGGGCGTGCGCCCATGGCCGCCAGATCGCTCAGGTTGACCGCCAGCGCTTTGTGGCCCAGCGATTCGGGGTCTGTGTTGGGGAAAAAATGGCGGCCCTCGACCAGCATGTCGCTGGAGATGGCGAGCTGGTGGCCAGGGGTGGGTTGCAGCAGGGCGCAGTCGTCGCCCACGCCCAGCACCACCGCGCTGGGTAGGGCCACGCCAGGGCGGCTGAAGTGGCGCGCGATCAGTACGAATTCGCCGCCGTGGGGCTGCTCAGGTGGCTGGGTTTTTGCTGTCATAAAGCGGGGCGATCTGGGAATCGGACGCTTCGGTCACCATCGGTTCCATCAGCGCGTCGGCCTGGGTCAGGCCACGGTCTTCGTCGTCGCCATGCACCTCGCCGGCCCAGCGCAGCGCGCGTGCCACCACGGGCGGGCCAATGGTCTCCAGTATCGCCACCGCCGCAAACACGATGGCCACCACCTCAGCTGCGCGCACCGGGAACTGCGCGCTCATGGTGTTGGCGAGTCCAATCGCCATGCCCGCCATGGGCATCAAGATCAGGCCCGCGTTGAGGTGGGTGCTGCGCTCCCAGCCCACCAGGTAACCGGTGCCGGCCACGGCGAGCCATTTGGTCAGGCTGCGCGCCACCACGTAGACCGCTGCTGCAGGCGCGAAAGCCATGATTTCCTTCAGGTGCAGGCTGGCGCCAGCGTAGACAAACAGGGCCACAAAAAACAGCTCAAAAGCAGGGCCGAATTCCAGGTTGGCCAGCAGGTTCTCCTTCTCAGCGGTCTTGACCACCACGCCGAGCACCAACGGCGCAAACAGGGAAGACAGGCCAAACGCCAGCGCCAGGCCCAGCGTCATGGCCACCGCGCCCACCACCAAGGCCAGGCTGTATTGCGGTGCGTGCCGGGTCCAGCGCGCCACCAGGTGCAGCAGCCAGCCCAGCACCACACCCAGCACGGTGGAGCCCAGCAACTGGTACAGCGGCGAGCCGATCATGGTGGCCAGCGGTGCGGCGCTGTCGTCGTAGAGCGCGGGCATCATGGCGGCGAACACCAGAAACGCGAGCACGTTGTTGAGCGCCACCAGCGCCTGCGCCCGGTTGGTGGTCTTGCCGTGGGCGCCCAGTTCGTGCGCCACGTGCAACAGCACCGCCGGTGAGGACGAAAT
>JBLIJY010000322.1:0-3247 GCA_047636095.1 Hydrogenophaga sp.
GCCGATGTTGCCGATGTCACCGGTCTGCGCGCCGTTCTTGCCACGCCAGCGGTCGATGAGGTAAATGATGGAGTCGCCAATGCCCTTGATGGCCGGGATGTTGAGCTCGCCGGGTCCAGCCGACTGCGCGTAGCCCCAGGCGCCAAGCGAGAGCGCTCGCTCGTACGCGGCCTTGGCGTCGGCCACGCGAAAGGCAATCGCGCAGACGCTCGGCCCGTGCAGCCGGGCGAAGCGTTGCGCAAAGCTGTCGGGCTCGGCATTGATAATGAAGTTGATCTCGCCCTGGCGATACAGCGTGACGTTTTTGTGGCGGTGCTTGGCGATTGCCTGAAATCCCATGCGCTCGAACAACGCGCCCATGGCAGCTGGGTCGGGCGCTGCGTACTCGATGAATTCGAAACCATCGGTACCCATGGGGTTAGGCCAAGCGGGATCGGGCGATGTGGCGTTGGCCGTGGTGGCTTCGGTGGCGGGGTTCATGTGTGTCTCCTTCGGGTGAGGGTGCTCATCGGCGTCAAGCCTCAACTGTAAATTTGCAGCCCGTCACGATTGCAGCGTTTGCCGGCCCAAAATAGGTTGGATGTGCAGCAATCCTGCAAAATTGTTCAAATGATCACACTCGACAAGCTTGACCGCCACATTCTGCGCAGCCTGCAAGCAGATGGCCGAGCCACCTACGACCAGATCGCCGAGACTGTCGCGCTCTCACCCAGCGCCGTGTTGCGCCGTGTGCGGCGGCTGGAACAGGCAGGGGTGATCGACCGCTATGTGGCGCTGGTGCGGCCCGAGGCGGTCGGTCTGGGCCTGACCGCCTACGTGAACGTGCGGCTGGAGAAACACAGCGGCCATGCCAAGCACCACCCGATGGACGCGTTTCGAGCCAGTGTTCAGGGCTGGGACGAGGTGGTGGAGTGCGCCGCACTCACCGGCGAGATGGACTTTCAGCTGCGCCTGGTGGTGGCCGATATGGCAGCCTACTCGCGCTTCATGATGGACACCTTGCTCAAACACCCCAGCGTTCAGGACTGCCGTACCAGCTTTGTGATGGAGCGGGTGAAAAGCACCACCGTGCTTCCCCTGTGAGTGAAAACCCATTGCAATGCGCTGAAATAGGTTCGATCGGTTGGACCGTCTGTCGCATCGCAGGTGCGCCTAGGTGCCTCAGTCTTTATCATATTAGGGAAAACCCGTATATTGCTGGTCATGACCCTTCCCCTCTCCTGGTTCCGATCCTCGCCCGACAACGGCGATGCCTCCGTGCACGCCACGGTGGACGTACCAACCAACGAGACGCCGGCCAGTTCTGGCGCAGCGGCGGTGCCGATCCGCGCCATCGGCCCAGCCCAGCGCGAAGACGTTGCCCAGCACCTGCTCGCGCTGGATGCACACGACCGCTACCTGCGATTTGGTTACGCGGCCAACGACGAGCAGATCCGCCGCTATGTGGCTCAACTCAACTTCGAACGCGACGAGCTGTTGGGTATCTTCAACCGCAAGCTGGAGATGATCGCCATGGCCCATTTGGCCTTTTCGGTCGATCCACAGTGCCTGAGCTGCGCCGAGTTCGGCGTGTCGGTAGCCAAGACCGCGCGCGGGCGGCGCTATGGCAGCCAGCTGTTTGAGCGCGCTGTGATTCACGCGCGCAACGAGGGTGTGACGATGCTGTTCATTCACGCCCTGTCGGAAAATACCGCCATGCTCAAAATCGCGTGCGGTGCGGGCGCGATCATCGAGCGCGACGGATCGGAGAGCGAGGCCCATCTGCTTCTGCCGCCAGCCGATTTTGACTCCCGGGTCACCGAGTTGGTCAACGAGCAGGTCGCGCGCACCAACTACCACCTCAAAGTGCAGGCCAAGCAGTTTTGGTCTGTGTTGCATCGCCTGCAGGCGATCCGCCAGGGCGTTCAGCAGCGCCTGCTGGGCTGACGCACACAGGCGCGGGCAAGCAGATGCTGGTTCCGTTTGCCGAGCTGTTCTTGGGTTCATCGCCAGCGTGACGCCCCAAGGCCAGATTTGGCAGGGAATGCCTCCCGTGCGGTATGCTTTGCGCCCCAGCAACCATCACATCTCTCAGTGACCGACAACCCCCCCAGTCCCGGGCCGCAGCGCAGCCTGCGGCAAGAAGACAAACGTGGATTTCTGCAAAAGGTGGCAGAGTTCATTCACCCCGGACCTGACTCCAAAGACGAGTTGATCGAAACCCTCGCCGACGCCGAGGACAACGACATCATCAACGCCGAGTCGCGCATCATGCTGGAGGGCGTGATCCGCATCGCCGACATGACCGCTGGCGACGTGATGGTGGCCGCGCCACGCATGGACGCTCTCAACATCGAAGCGCCCTTTGATGCCCTGTTGCACCTCGTCATCGACACCGCACATTCGCGCTTTCCGGTGTACGAAGGAGATGCCGAAAACATCATCGGTATCTTGCTCGCCAAAGACTTGCTCAAGTTGCAGCGTGCCCCCGAGCTCAACATTCGCGCCTTGCTGCGCCCCGCCACCTTTGTGCCCGAGAGCAAAGGTCTCAATGATCTCTTGCGCGAATTTCGCGGTAACCGCAACCATTTGGCGATCGTGATCGACGAGTTTGGCCGGGTCGCGGGCCTGATCACCATCGAAGACGTGCTGGAAGAAATCGTGGGCGAGATCGAAGACGAGTTCGACGTGGCCTCGGACGACGGCGACATCTTTGCCTTGGCCGACAGCACCTGGCGCGTGGCCGGCGACACGCCGATTGAGCGCATCAACGAATCGTTTGGCCTGCATCTCGACGAAGACAACTTCGACACCATCGGCGGGCTGATCTCGCACACGATGGGCCATGTTCCCAAGCGCGGTGAAACCCACGAACTCGAAGGCCTGCGCTTCATCGTGCTGCACAGCAAGGGCGGATCGATCACCTGGTTCAAAGTCATGCCCACACCGTCTGGCGCCTGAGGACCGGGCTGCGCGCGCGGGACGACACCCTCTCCAACCATGCGCAGCCTTTTCGGCAGTCTCTACCCTTCATCCACCTTTTCGCCCATGAGCCGCCAGGCGCCGCAGCGCGCCAGCGTGTGGGCGAGCCTGGTCTGGTTCTTGGTCTGCTTGCTGGGCGGGCTGCTGCAAGCGGCTTCTCTGGCTTGGCCGCTGGCGGCCTGGGTGCCACTGGGTCTGACAGTGGGCGAGCCCAGCGGTGTGTTGCAGATCGCTTCGCTGGTGCTGTTGGTACTGGCGCTGCAACAGGCCTCGCGGCTGCGCATGG
>JBLIJY010000323.1:0-3244 GCA_047636095.1 Hydrogenophaga sp.
GCGGGCGTGGGCAGCTGGTCGATAGACCCAGCCAGCCAATCCATGCACCACTCGGAAGGCTGCGCCAACATCCTCGGCTTGCGAGAGCCCCACGCCGACTTGGATCTGGAGTTCATGATCTCGCGCTACGCGCCGGAGTGGCGCAACGCCATGCGCCAGCGGCTGGAGCGCTGCGCCACCCTGGGCGAGGGATTTGACGAGGAGGTCCAGGTGGTGTTGCCTGAGACCGGCGTGAAGTGGGTGCGCACCGTGGGCGATGCGGTGCGCGATTCGCAGGGGCGGGTGATCCGCATCCAGGGCGCCGTGCAGGACATTTCCACCCAGAGGCAGGCGCAAGAAGAAACCCTGCGCCTAGCGATGCGCCTGACCACCACACTGGCCAGCATCACCGAAGCTTTCGTGACGCTGGACCGCCAATGCTGCTTCACCTACCTGAACCAGGAAAGCGAGCGATTGCTGCAGAAAACCACCGCCGAGCTGCTGGGCCTGGCGGTGTGGCATGGGTTTGGTGAGGCGTTGATCAGCCTGCTGCGCGACAAGCTGACCAACGCACTCAAGGCCAACCGCCGCGTGGAACTGGAAGCCCATTTCCCGACATTGGGCAAGTGGCTGGAGGTGCGGGCCTATCCCTTTGCCGAAGGGCTGGCCGTGTATTTCCGCGATGTCACCGACCGGCAGCACGCGCAAGAGCAGCTGATGCTGCTCGAAGCCAGTGTGGCCCAGCTCAACGACATCGTGGTGATCGTGGAAACCGCGGCCAGCGCCCAGGATGAGGCGCGCATTGTCTTCGCCAACAAGGCGTTCGAGGAGCAGACGGGCTACGGACGCGACGAGGTGATGGGGCAGACGCCCCACCTGCTGCTGGAGCTCGAACCGGCGATGGTCAAGCTGCGCGAGATGTCCTGGGCTTTGCAGCGCAACCGCAAGGCACGCACCGAAATGGAGGTGCGTCGCAAAAACCAGACCTCGTTCTGGGTCGAGTTGGAGGTGGTCGCGGTGCAGGCCCATGAGGAAGTGGTCACCCACTGGGTGGCGGTGGGGCGCGATATCACGCAGCGCAAAAACGCGGAAGACATGATCCGCCACCTCGCCCTCTACGACGCACTGACCGACCTGCCCAACCGCCAACTGCTCATGGAGCGGCTGCAAAAAGCGCTGTTTGAAAGTGCGCGCTCGGGCCAGCACGGCGCCCTGATGTTCATCGATCTGGACAATTTCAAAATTCTCAACGACACCCTGGGCCACCACGTGGGCGACCAGTTGCTCCAACTGGTGGGAGCCCGGCTGAAGAAGAGCGTGCGCAAGACCGACACGGTCGCGCGCCTGGGCGGCGACGAGTTCGTGGTGATGGTGGACGATCTGAGTACCGATGCCGAGACCGCCATGCAAAAGTCGCGCGCGCTGGCTGATAAGGTGCTGGCCACCCTGCGCGAGCCGTTCCATATTGCGGGTCACCAGCATTACGCCACGCCCAGCATCGGTGTGGCGGCGTTCCTGGGTCAGAAAGACGATGTGGTCGAGCTGCTGAAACGCGCCGACATCGCGATGTACCAGGCCAAGTCGCTGGGTCGCAACGACGTTTGTTTCTTCGATCCAAAGCTGCAAGCCCGCATGGGAGCCAGCGCCAAGATCAGCGCCGATATGCGCATCGGGCTCGCCCAGGAGCAGTTTGTTGTGTACTACCAGCCGCAGGTGGATCGCCAGGGCGTGGTCATCGGCGTGGAGGCGTTGGTGCGCTGGCAGCACCCAGAGCGTGGCTTGGTGATGCCCATTGAGTTCATCCCGGTGGCCGAAGACACCGGGATGATCCTGCCGCTGGGCCAGTGGGTTTTGGAGACGGTGTGCCGCCAGCTGGCGGCCTGGGCCAACTGGCCGCAGACCGCTCACCTGTGTGCGGCCGTCAATGTCAGCGTGCCGCAGTTTCGGCACCCGAATTTTGTTGACATGGTGGTGAACGCGATTGAGGCCACAGGCATTGAGCCCAGCCGACTCAAGCTGGAGCTCACCGAGAGCCTGATGGCCGACCGGATGGAGATCACGATCCAGAAAATGGGCCTGCTCAAATCGCTGGGTGTGACCCTGGCGCTCGACGACTTCGGCGTCGGTTATTCCTCGCTGTCGATGCTCAAGCGCTTGCCGCTGGACCAGCTGAAAATCGACAAGGGTTTTGTCGACGACGTGCTGACCGACCCGAACGACGCCGCCATTTCGCGCGCCATCATCTCGTTGGCTCAAAGCCTGGGCCTGCAGGTGGTGGCCGAGGGCGTGGAAACCCAAGCCCAGCGCGACTTTCTGGCCTACCAGGGCTGCGACCAGTTTCAGGGCTATCTGTTTGCCCGGCCGCTGCCGATCGACAAACTGGAGGCTTACCTGCGCGATTCAGCGCCGGTGATTTGACCCCCTCCCCCCCGCGCGCCGCCGTTCGAACCGAGTGGGCTCAACCGCCTGAGGTGAACAGCGCCACATTGCCGCCAGCGGCGGTGGTGTTGATGGTCACGGTTTGCTCGGAACAAAAGCGCACCAGGTAGTTCGGCCCGCCGGCCTTGGGGCCAGTGCCGGAGAGGCCTTCGCCACCAAACGGCTGCACGCCGACCACCGCCCCGATCATGTTGCGGTTGACATACACGTTGCCCACATGCGCGGCGGCGGCGAGTTGGCGGGCGCGGCTGTCGATGCGGGTCTGGATGCCCAACGTGAGGCCATAGCCCAGCGCGTTGATCTGCTGCATCACCGCCATCGGGTCGCCACCCCAGCGCACCACCTGCAGCACCGGGCCGAAGATCTCGTGCTTCACCTCGGCGATCGAACCCACCTCGAACATCTGCGGCGCAATCAGATTGCCCTCCATTGCACCACCAGGCGCGGGCAGCAAGGGCTTGGCCTCCTTGCGTAGGCGTTCCAGGTGGCGACGGATGCCCTCGCACGCCTCGGTATCGATCACCGGGCCAAGATCGGTGGCGAAGTCGCCGGTGTCGCCCGCGCTCAGTTCGCTGGCCGCGCCCTGGATCATCTCGATCACCGCGGCTGCAATGCCTTCGTGCACACACAGCAAGCGCAGCGCCGAACAGCGCTGGCCCGCACTGCGAAACGCGCTTTGCACCACCGCATCGGCCACCTGCTCGGGCAGGGCCGTGCTGTCAACCAGCATGGCGTTGATGCCACCGGTCTCGGCGATCAGCGGCACGATGGCGCCGTCTTTGGCGGCGAGTGCGCGCTGGATGATTTTGGCCACCTGGGTGGAGCC
>JBLIJY010000324.1:0-3223 GCA_047636095.1 Hydrogenophaga sp.
ACCTTTTTGATCTTGGGCTGGTCGAGCACATCGAGCATGTCTTCAATGCGCTGGTCGCGCTGGGCAAGGCCAGCGGTATCGATGATCACCATGCGCTTGTTGCTCAGCAGGTTGAGCAGGTCGCTGAGCGCGGCGCGGTCGTGCGCCTGGTGGGGCACCACACCGAGCAAGCGGCCGTAGGCGCGCAGCTGCTCGTAGCCCGACACGCGGTAGCCGTCGAGTGTGACCAGGCCGACGCTGGAGGCGCCGAACTGCTGCACACATTGCGCGGCGAGCTTGGCGGCGGTGGTGGTCTTGCCGATGCCGGTGGCGCCAATCAGCGAGATCACGCCACCTTCTGCCACCAGACCGGCATCGGGTGCGGCCACCTTCAGGTTGCGGGTGATCACGTCCATCAACCAACGGACCGCTTCAGCGGCGTTGCTCTCGGCTGGAATGCGCTCCAGCACCGCACGCGAAATCGAAGGCGAAAAACCAGCGCGGATCATTTTCAGCATGAGCTGCGACTGGATCGGATTTTGCTTCGAAGAGCCCAGCCAAGCCAGCGTGTTGAAGCGCTCTTCGATCATGTCCTTGAGCGCGGACAGCTCGCCCGCCACCTGGCTGTCGGCCTGGGCGCGCACGGGCTGCAGCTGCAGCGAATCTTCCCAGCTTGGCGGCACCGCTGCCCGGGTACGGATCGGTGCTGGCATCGGGCTCAAAAACGTGGCGGCCGGGGCGGGCGGGGCCACAGGAGCCACCGGGGCAGCCACGCGCGGCGCTGGCGCCTGGATCGGCTCGGCAGGGCGCAGTGCACTCAGGCGTGTGGCAGCCACCGGGGCGGATGGCGGCTGGGCTGGCGTGCTGTCGCCTTGCAGCGCGGCGCGGCGCTTGCGCAGCATGCGTTCGCGCACATAGTCTTGAAACGACAGCGTGCTCATCGACATCGTCTCGGTGTCGGCCTCCACCGAGTCGGGCGCTGGCTGGGCAGCTGCGCCCTGGCGGCTGTGCGCTGGCTCGGGCTCATAGCGCGCCACGGGCTTGCTGGAGCCGCTCAGCGCGGCCAGGCTTTCCTCGGCCGCGGCCATCACCTCAAAGCCGCTGTCGGTGGAGCGGGTCGAAAGGATCACAGCAGAGTCGCCAAAGACATTGCGAGCCTTGGCCATGGCCTCGCGCGAAGTGGATGCGGTGAAGCGCTGAATGTTCATGATGCGAGTTCTCCAAGGATCGGGCCAATGCGGATGAGATGGGTATCGGGAATTTCACTGTGGGAGAGCACCTGTAGGCGGGGTGCGGCGCGGCGCAGCAGGCGCGACATGGCGCTGCGGATGGCATCGGGTACCAGCAGGCAAGCGGGCACACCTTTTTCTTCCTGGCGGTTGGCGATGTCGGTGGCCGATTGGCTCAGCATCTCGGCCACGCCAGGGTCCAGCGCGCCCTGTGCGTTGGCGGCCAGCGCCTGCATCAACAAGCGCTCCAAGCCGGGCTCAATGGCGATCACTTCGAGCTCTTTCACGGGGCCGTAGATTTGCTGCACGATGGCTGGTGCCAGCGCCATGCGCACCCGGCGCGCCAGCTCGATGGGGTCGGTGGTGACCGTGGCGTGCTCGGCAATCGATTCGATGATGGTGCGGATGTCGCGCACATGCACCGACTCTTCCAGCAGCAGCTGCAGCACTTTCTGGAACGAGGCGATGGAAATCATTTTGGGTACGACTTCTTCGATCAATTTGGGGGCTAGGTGGGTCACGTGTTCGACCAGGTCCTGGGTCTCCGTCCGGCTGAGCAACCTTGCTGCCTGGACTTGCATCAAGTGTGAAAGATGGGTCGCCAGCACAGTCTCAGAATCAACCACCGTGAAACCGGCCATTTGCGCGTTTTCTCTTTGCTGGTCTTCGATCCAGTGCGCGGGCAGGCCAAACGCCGGATCGGTGGTGGGGGTGCCAATGAGGGGGGTGCCCACACCACTGGGGTCGATGGCAAGGTACAGACCGGGGAACACCTCGCCCTCGCCCACCACCACACCGCGCAGCGTGATGCGGTAGCCGCTGGGCTTGAGCTCCAGGTTGTCACGCACATGCACCGCAGGCGGCAAAAAGCCCACCTCTTGGGCGAACTTCTTGCGCACGCCCTTGATGCGGGTCAGCAGATCGCCTCGGCGGTCTTTGTCCACCATCGCAATCAGGCGGTAACCCAGCTCCAGACCCAGCAGATCAACCGGTTGCAGATCGTTCCAGGTGGCCTCGCCATCGCTGGCTGTTGCTGGCGCTTCGGGCTCCAGCATCGGCTTGTTTTCCTGGCCCATGCGCCACCAGGCCATCGCACCGATCACCGCCGCAAACACCAGAAAAACGGTGTGCGGCATGCCGGGCACGATACCCAGCAAAAACAGCACCGAAGCGGTGATGCCCAGTACCTTGCTGGAGAGAAACATCTGCTCCAACACCTGCTCGCCCAGGTCGTCGCCCTTGCCCACGCGCGAGACCACCATGGCCGCAGCCACCGAGATCAGCAGACCGGGGATCTGGGCCACCAGCGCATCGCCCACCGCCAGCAAGATGTAGCTGTTGGCCGCCTCGCCGGCCGACAGGCCGTGCTGCATCATGCCGATGGCAAAGCCGCCAATGATGTTGATGATGAGGATCAGGATGCCAGCGATCGCGTCGCCACGCACAAACTTGGAAGCACCGTCCATGGAGCCGAAAAATTCGGCCTCTTCACCCACCTCGGCGCGCCGGCGCTTGGCCTCTTTCTCTTCGATCAGGCCAGCGTTCAAGTCCGCATCAATCGCCATCTGCTTGCCGGGCATCGCGTCCAGGGTAAAGCGGGCCGAGACCTCAGCGATGCGCTCTGAGCCCTTGGTGATCACCGCGAAGTTGATCACCACCAGAATCGCAAACACGATGAAGCCAACCGCGAAATTGCCGCCAATCAGGAAGCTGCCAAACGCCTCGATCACTGCCCCGGCTGCGCCTGGCCCGGTGTGGCCTTCTAGCAGCACCACGCGGGTGGAAGCCACGTTGAGCGAAAGCCGCAGCAAGGTGGTGAGCAGCAACACGGTGGGGAACACCGAGAAATCCAGCGGGCGCTTCATGTAGGCCGCCACCATCATCACCACCAGCGCCAAGGCGATGTTGAGGGTGAAAAAGGTGTCGAGCAGCCAAGGTGCCATCGGCAGCACCATCATGGAGAGCACGATGATCACCAGCATGGGCGCAGCCAGACCACCGGCCCAGGCGGCGTT
>JBLIJY010000325.1:0-3207 GCA_047636095.1 Hydrogenophaga sp.
CCGGTGCCGATGTGGCGGCCGTCGGACATGAACTTCTCGGCCGAGAGGCGCGACTCGAAAGCCGCCTTGTAGAGGAACTCGGTGTTTTTCACCAGCTCGCGCCACTGGCTCACCGGGTGGATGTTGACCTCGATCACGCCTGGGTCGGGTGTCACCTGCAGCAGCTTCATGCGCGGGTCGCGTGGCGGCGGGTAGCCTTCCAGCACCAGCTGCATCTGGAGCTCTTCGGCCGTGGCCTCGATGGCGGCCAGCAGTTCCAAGTAGTGCTCCAGCTTCTCCAGCGGCGGCATGAAGACATAGAGCACCGCCGAGGCCTTGCCCAGTATCTCGGCTTTCGGTCCGCTGGCGCGGCGCGGGTCGCGCACCTCCACGCACAGCGCGGTGCGGCTGATCCAGTGGGCGGATTCGTTCAGGCCGGGCACGCGGTCAAAGTCGGCGGGCTCGGCCTGTCCGGCGGCCTGGGCGCTCACAGTCGGGATGAGCGAGGCCAGACCGCTGGGCGTTTGGTACTTGCGCGGTGCTTCGGGTGCTTGGTCGGAGCCAGCCACGTACCGCGCGGCCATGTTTTGGTGGGGCACCAGCTCAGGGCGCGGGCTGGACGGATCTTGCTCCGTCATGTAGGGGTAGTCGGCCTCATTCACCCACGGCAGCGAATCGAGCGGCAGGCGCAAGCCCATCGGCGAATCGCCAGGCATCAGGTACATGCGCTCTTCGCGCAAAAACCATTGCCCACTGGTCCAGACCAGGCCCTTGGATTTCGCGCTGTCGGCGGGCTTGATCGGCAGCAAGTAGCCAATGACCGTGTCCAGCTTCTGGGTGAACACGCGGCGCAGCCGCACGCGCTCCATCTCGTCTTCCAGGCGCGAGTTGAACGGGTCCACATTCACCGGCAGGCGGCGCTCGCGCCACAGGTAGTACCAGACGTCTTCGTAAGCCGCCTGCATGAACTGGTCGGTGATGCCAAGCTTGCGCGACAGGGCGCGGGTGAAGCGCTCGGCGTCTGCGGCGGTGTAGTGGGTGGGATGGCGCTCGTCGACGAACAGCGCGGGGTTGGCCCAGACTGAATCGCCGTCGGCGCGCCAGTAAATGTTGAGCGCCCAGCGCGGCAGTTGCTCGCCCGGGTACCACTTGCCCTGACCGAAGTGCAGGAAGCCGCCTTGGCCGTATTCGTTGCGCAGCTTCTGCACCAGCTCGGTGGCAAAACCGCGCTTGGTTGGGCCCAGGGCGTCGGTGTTCCATTCGCCCGCGTCGCGGTCGCTGTCGGCCACGAAGGTGGGCTCACCGCCCATGGTCAGGCGCACATCGCCCGCGAGCAGTTCGGCGTCCACCGCATCGCCCAGCGCCATCACCGCCGCCCATTGCGCGTCCGTGTAGGGATTGGTGACGCGGGGCGACTCGTAAATGCGGGTCACGCCCATGTGGTGCTCGAACGTCACCTCGCTTTTGCTCACGCCGCCTTCAATGGGCGCTGCGCCCGAGGGCAGGGGTGTGCAAGCCAGTGGAATGTGGCCTTCGCCGGCCATCAGGCCAGAGGTGGCGTCCAGACCGATCCAGCCCGCGCCGGGCAGGTAGACCTCGCACCAGGCGTGCAGGTCGGTGAAATCGACCTCGGTGCCGCTGGGGCCGTCCAGCGACTTCACGTCCGACTTGAGCTGGATCAGGTAGCCCGAGACGAAACGCGCGGCCAGACCACAGTTGCGCAGCAACTGCACCAGCAGCCAACCCGAGTCGCGACACGAGCCACTGGCCAGTTCCAGGGTTTCTTCGGGCGTTTGCACACCTGGCTCCATGCGGATCAGGTATTTGATGTCCTGGCTGATCATGTGATTGAGCTCAACCAGAAAGATCACCGTGCGCCGCTTGGTGCGGTCAATTTTGTCCAGGTAAGCCTGCAGCAGTGGCGTCACCGGGTCGGGCGTCAGGTACGGCGCCAGTTCTTCTTTCAGTTCTGGGTCGTAGGTGAACGGAAACTCTTCGGCCTCGGGTTCCAGGAAAAAGTCGAACGGGTTGTAGACCGCCATCTCAAAGACGGCGTCGACCGTGACCTTGAATTCGCTCACCTTCTCGGGGAACACCAAGCGGGCCTGGTAATTGGCAAACGGGTCTTGCTGCCAGTTGACGAAGTGGCCGGCTGGCTCGACCTTGAGCGAGTACGAAACGATTTTCGAACGGCAGTGCGGCGCGGGGCGCAGGCGCACGATTTGCGGGCCGAGATCGACCAGGCGGTCGTACCGATAATGGGTGATGTGGCTCAGAGCGGCGTGGATGGCCATGCAGTTTCTTTCAGCGAGGGGGCAACAATGTGCGCTGTGGTGGGTCGAGGAGATGACGCGGATCTGGCATCTGTCATGCTAGCAACTTCTGCGCCAGTTTCGCATGGTTCGCAGCCTTGCCCCGCTTCGCTGGCAACGCTGCCATGCCCGTGATCCACCTGACACCATGAATCTGCTCAGCCCTTTGCTGGCGAGCGTCTTGGGCTGGGTGCTGGGTGTGGCCTGGCAATTGCAGCAAAGCGCCTTGTGGCCGCTGGCAGTTTACTCAATCTCACTGGTGCTCAGCGCGGCGCTGGGGCGGATGGCATGGCGCGTGCCCCGCTGGCGCGGCTGGCCGCTGTGGCTGGCGGTTGGGCTGCTGGTGGGCGCTGGGTTGACCGGCAGCCGCGCAGCCATTTACGCCGCGCGCGCTTTGCCCGCTATGCTCGAAGGACGTGACATCACCGTCACCGGGCGCATCGCTTCGCTGCCCCAGACCACCGCGATGGGCATGCGCTTTGGGCTGGCAGTCGATTCGGCCGTGCTGAATGGCCAAGTGGTAACGCTGCCTGAGCGCCTGCAACTGAGCTGGTTCGGCGCAGAGCGCAGCGCCGGGGCTGAACCGCCTGCGCTGAAAGCGGGTGAGCGCTGGCAGCTGACCGTGCGCCTGCGCCAGCCGCACGGCAATCGCAACCCCCACAGTTGGGACCGCGAGCGCTGGCTCTGGGAGCAGGGTATTGGTGCCACTGGTTACGTGCGCAGCGGTCCGCGCGGCACCGCGCCGCAGCGCGTGGGCGAGCGCGTGGGTTATCCGGTGCTGGCGGCGCGGCAGTGGGTGTCTGAGCGCATCGCTGCGCGCGTGGCCGATCCGCGCAGCGCCGGCGTGCTGGCCGCGCTGGTGGTGGGGGACCAAAGCGCGATCGAGCGTGAAGACTGGGATCTGTTTCGCACCACC
>JBLIJY010000326.1:0-3195 GCA_047636095.1 Hydrogenophaga sp.
CCAGTCCTTGATACCGGCCGATGCCGATGCCTGCTCCATTTGCCCAGCCCCAACGCCCGAGGTGCCCTCCACCTGGGTGCTGCTGCGCCTGTGGCGTTTTGCGCAGCCTTACCGCTGGCAGCTGCTAGGCGGTTTTCTGCTCACCCTGGCCTCCACCGCGGCCACGCTGGTGCCGCCCTACCTCACCATCCCGCTGATGGACAACGTGCTGATCCCGTTTCAGACCGGGCAGACCATCGACACCCACTATGTGTTCCTGCTGCTGGGCGGTTTGCTCGGCTCGGCTTTGCTGGGCTGGGGCCTGGGCTGGGCGCGCACCTGGCTGCTCGCGCTGGTCTCCGAGCGCATCGCGGCCGACCTGCGCACCAGCGCTTTTGAGCACCTGCTGGGTCTTTCGCTCGACTACTTTGGCGCCAAGCGCACCGGCGATCTGATCGCACGCATCGGCTCAGAGACCGACCGCCTTTCGGTGTTTCTCTCGCTGCACGCACTCGACTTCGCCACCGACGTGCTGATGCTCGGCATGACCTCGATCATCCTGTTCTCGATCAACCCCTGGCTGGCGCTGGTCACGCTGCTGCCGCTGCCCTTCATCGCTTGGATGATCCACCGCGTGCGCGACCGCCTGCGCACCGGCTTCGAGAAAATCGACCGCGTCTGGGGCGACGTGACCAACGTGCTGGCCGACTCGATTCCCGGCATCCGCGTGGTCAAGGCCTTTGCGCAGGAGCGCCGCGAGGCCGACCGCTTCAAAGAGGCAAACCAGCTCAATTTGATGGTCAACGACCGGCTGAACAAAACCTGGAGCCTGTTCACGCCCACCGTCACCCTGCTGACAGACATCGGCCTGCTGGTGGTCTGGGCGTTTGGCATCTGGCAGATCAGCCAAGGGCAGATCACGGTCGGCGTGCTCACTGCGTTCATCGCCTACATCGGCCGCTTCTACGGCCGGCTCGACTCCATGAGCCGCATCGTCTCGGTCACGCAAAAAGCAGCGGCCGGCGCCAAACGCATTTTCGATATTCTCGATCACGTCTCCAACGTGCCCGAGCCAGCCGACCCGGTGCAGGCGCCGGTGGTGCACGGCGGGCTGCGTATCGACAACATCGGCTTTCGCTACGGCAACCGCGCGGTGATCCGTAGCCTCAGCCTGGACATTCGGCCTGGCGAAATGATTGGCCTGGTGGGCCACAGCGGCTCGGGCAAGAGCACGCTGGTCAACCTCATCTGCCGTTTCTACGACGTGTCTGACGGCCGCATCCTGCTCGACGGCACCGACATTCGGCGCTTTCGCGTGGCCGATTTCCGGCGACATATCGGCCTGGTGTTGCAGGAACCGTTTCTGTTCTTTGGCACCATCGCCGACAACATCGCCTACGGCAAACCCGGCGCCACGCGCGCCGAGATCGTGGCCGCCGCGCGCGCCGCCCACGCGCACGATTTCATCTTGCGCCTGCCACAAGGCTACGACTCGCTGGTGGGCGAGCGCGGGCAAGGCCTCTCGGGCGGCGAGCGCCAGCGCATCAGCATTGCGCGCGCGCTGCTGATCGACCCAAAAATTCTCATCCTCGACGAAGCCACTTCAGCGGTGGACACCGAAACCGAAAACGAAATCCAGAAGGCGCTGGACAACCTGGTGCAGGGCCGCACCACCATCGCGATTGCCCACCGCCTGTCTACTCTGCGCAAGGCCGACCGCTTGGTGGTGATGGACCGCGGCGAGGTGGTGGAAGTGGGCCCACACGACGAGCTCATGGCCCGCCAAGGCGCCTATTGGCGGCTTTACGAGGCGCAGGCCCGCCACGCTGCGGCTGAGGATGCCGAGCACGAGGCCAGCCTGCTTGCTCACCAACTGCCGCAACCCTCAGCCCACACCAGCGCGGCGGCCCCATGAGCACCCTTTCCCCAGCGATGTCGGGTGCCTTCACCCTGGAGCGCGACGCCCACGGCCAATGGACCTACAGCACCGACGGCGTTGCCCACCAAAGCGTGCACGTGGTGCGCGCCTTCCCGCTGAGCGCCCCCGAGGAAGACATTGCCATCGTGAGCACGCAAGGCCATGAGTTGGCGTTCGTCGCCCGGCTCGACGCGCTGGGTACGCCCAACCAGCAGGCCTTGCGCGAGGCGCTGGCCGAACGCGAATTTGTGCCGGTGATCGAGCGCATTCGCTCGGTGAGCACATTCGCCAGCCCCAGCACCTGGCAGGTCGATACCGATCGTGGCGCCACCGAGCTCGTGCTGAAGGTGGAAGAAGACATTCGCCGCCTGCCCGGCGCAAAGCGCCTGCTGATCACCAGCGGCAGCGGTGTGGTGTTCGAGATACGCGACCGCAATCGGCTGGATCGCGCTTCACAGCGGCTGCTGGAACGGTTTCTCTAAAAGCGGTTTTTGTCCAACCACAAAAAAGCCCGACAAATCCGGGCTCTGTTGTGATCAGCGAGAAGCGGATCCGTTGGCGATCATCACCTCAACGCGGCGCGCTTCGGCATCGTTGCCGCTGCCGGTGGTCTGCTCGGGCTTTTTCAGTTCGATGCTGGCATCGACCACGCCCGCACCCACCAGGATGTTGCGCACGGCTATGGCGCGCTGCTTGGCGAGTTCGGCGTTGAAAGCCGGGTCACCGGTGGCGTCGTGGAAGCCGGAAATCACCAACTCCTTGCCCGCTTGCGCGGCCGCCACCGAATCCCGCAACGCCCCCAGCGCACCGGAAGCCAGATCGGCTTTTCCGCTGGCAAAGTAGAACTTGACCACGCCGCTCTCGACCACCACGCTGGCGTCGTCGCTGACCAGCAAGACAGCTGCTGCCCCACTGGCGACGGCAGGCGCTGTGACCATGGACGATGCGGGCGCTCCCGCGCTGCGTACCTGAGAGAGGCCCATGCCGACCGCCAAGCCCATCGCCAGCAAGATGGCAGCCACCAGCACCACGGCAACGACACGAATGTCTGGGTCGTTATCTTGGGAAGACATGGGTCAAACTCAGTGAAAATGAAGGGAAAATCACCCGGCAAACCGGACAAACATTTGTGAGACCGCAGCGCATCAATGCCTGTCATCCAGCCAGCTCCGCATTCTAAATGCCCACCCAGCCCCTCACCGTGACGCCCAACCTCCCATTGGCGCGGGTGCCCCAACTGCCCCGCCCCACCACCTGGGTGCCGGCCGAGCGAGACGGCGCGCAGATGATGGCCGACA
>JBLIJY010000327.1:0-3195 GCA_047636095.1 Hydrogenophaga sp.
ATGAGCTCGTCGGCGCCGTCGACCACATGGGCGTTGGTCATGATCAGACCATCGGCGCTCAGGATGAAGCCCGAACCAACGCCGCGCGGCTGCGCTTCGTCGGAGGGGCCCCGCTCTGGCCTGGGGCCTCGAGGGATCGCGCCGGGCGGAATCGGAATCCCGAAACGGCGGAAGAACTCCAGCATCTGCTCGTCAGGCGCAGCACCCGCCTCGGCCTTGGCTCGCTCCAGGGTGCGGATGTTGACCACCGAGGGGCCAACCATGTCCACCAGATCGGTGAAATCAGGCAGGCTGCGCATGCTGGGCGCCAATGGCGCCACTGGCACCACCGCTGAGGTCTGGGCGAGCGCGACCGTGGGTAGGGCGCCACCGGCGATCAACATCGAGGTGGCCAGCACCGCCACACGGGGAATCTTCAACCAAAAGCGAAGCAACATGGGGAATCCTTTTAAAAACAAGACGGTTGGATTTGTCGGCAAAAAAACGGGCACCAGCGAGCCAAACGACAAATGCCCCGCGCCATCAGCGCGTGCGCTCCAAGGACTGGGCAAAACGGCGCAGGGTCGCGGTGGGCACCTCGCCCAAGACGGTGACCCAGTGGCCGTCAAGCCGCTGGGCGAGCGAGTGAGTCGCACCAACGACCGCGCTTTTCTCTGCGCCGTGGCGCTGTGGGTCAAACGCCTCCACAAACAGCGAGACGGAGGCCAGGCCATCTGAGAACACCCATTGCATAGAAGCGGGCTCTGTGCCCCCTGCTGAGCCCCGGGTGTGGCAGCTCATCGAGGTGAAGCCGGGGATAGGCTCCTTCAGTCGCCAGCCTTCGGCCTCGGCGGTGGTTTTTTTCAATACCGGCTTGTGGACCTCGTAGCCGCGGGTATCGCCCATTTGGCGCTTGAGCGCATCCATGCGCACCGGGGCATTCAGCTGCAACTCGGAAAACGCCACCTGCTCCAGCAGCGATCCCTGCACATCCAGTGTCTGCATTTTCACCACCAGCCCGGTTTTTTGCTCCGTCCAGATCTGGTAGCCGAACCGCAGCGTGTCGCGTGGTACCACCTCGATTCTGTCGGCCAGATGCCCGGCCACGCGCTCCACGCCCAGCTCGCGCACGCCGTAGTAATCGGGGATGGCGTTGCTGGGCGCTCGCAGGAGCTCAGGGAACAAGCCCAAGGATTCGCGCTTTTCCACCCAGGCGGTTTTGGAGTCGGGCGCGAATGTGATCACATCGTTGTTGTGGCGAATCGTGGTGCGTGGGGCACCGGTGAGCGTTTCTACCCGCTCTATTTGTTGCGCCCCGTCGCACACGTGCCAGATCTTGGACGCCGACATGTTGGCCCCAGCCGACACCACCAACGTGCCCTGGTAGGCCCGCTGACGCGAGGCCTCATGCATGCGCGTGAGCCACTCGGTCAGGCTGCGTGAAGGCTCTTTGGTGGTGGTGGTGGAGGAATGGGTTTGTGCCAGGGCTGGCACGGCCGCCAAGCCCATGGCCAGCGCCAGCAACAACGCACCACTGAACCGCTGCAACGACGGGAGGATCGCAGCGATAGGTTCAGCACGGGAGCCACAGCCCCACAGAGCAGGCGACTGGCGCTGAGAAACAGTCATGGCTTTCAACGGATGTTGGGATCGTAGGTGGCGTTGCGCAAGAAGCCAGCCGGCATCTGCAGCGCCGACACGCCTCCATGCTGCCGGTGCTCGGCCATCAAGGCCTCCAGTTCGGCGTCTCGAATCAACACACCCTGGCGGGTGTTGACAGCCAGTGGCGCAGAGACAGGCGTGGCGCTTGCCACCGAACGCACCACACCAGCGCCTTCTGGCGACGGCTGGGCAAGCGCCAGCTGTGGCACAGCCGCACTGGGTCCCACACCCGCCGGGGCGGTTGCCAACAGGCTCCAGCTCACGGCCATCACCGCTGCCAACGAGGCCAGGCCAGCCACAAGTTTCCAACGGAACACCGCGTCGTTGGCAGCCGGTGCACGCACTTGCGTCACGCTGATGGCTGGCGGTGGCAAAAATGACGCTGTGGGCACCGCCTTCACAGGCGCCTCACTTCGCAACCGGGCTTGCACGCCCGCCAGGAACACCGAGGCCGACGTGCTGCCCGCTACCGGCGTCTGCCCGCGCAAAACGTCGCCGATGAGCTGGTGGGTTTGCCCATGCAGGGCGGCGTCCATCATGTCGGGCGCTCGGGAGAGCCACTCGCTCAGTTCGGCCTCGCTCAGCTCGCCGTCCAGCAGCGCAGAGAGCAGCACCTCATCGCTTTCGGCTTCAAAGGCCGAAACTGGTCCGCTGGCTGGAACAGGCTTGTGCTGGGGCTGTGCCCTGGGGGTGTGTTTTGCGTTCATGTCCTGACGTCCTGACTTCCTGACTCACTGCCTGCCGGTGGTGTTTGATCGGCCTCGGGTTTCCACTGCCATCGATTTGCGCCAAGCGATTCACCAGCGCTTGCCCGTTTGGTGGTCCAACATGGGCCTGATGCGGTTAGAAATCGCCTCCCGAGCGCGAAAAATGCGGGATCGGACCGTGCCGATCGGGCATTCCAGCGCTTGCGCAATCTCGCCGTAGCTCAGACCTTCGATTTCCCGCAATGTGATGGCCATGCGCAACTCTTCCGGCAAATCGCCCATGGCGGCATTCACTGCCTGGGCAATTTCTTTGCTGGCCAACAAGGCTTCGGGTGTTGCTTCGTCTGCCACACCGGGATTTAGTTCGCGTTCTGACGAGGAAGTTTCATCGTCATCGTTCGATCTCATCTGCGACTGAAAGATCAGCGGATCGCGCTTGAGTTCCAGCAGCTGCTTCTTGGCGGTATTGACCGCGATCCGGTACAGCCAGGTGTAGAACTGCGCGTCGCCCCGGAACTGACCCAGTGCGCGGTAGGCCCGGATGAAGGTTTCCTGGGCGATGTCGGGCACCAGGTCCACATCGCGCACCATGCGGCCAATCAAGCGCTCCACCCGCCGCTGGTACTTGATCACCAGCAAATCGAAGGCCTTTTTCTCCCCCGCCAGCGTGCGCTGAACCAGCATGACATCGCTGTCAGGCGGTGGTGGAGCGGTGTGGTCTTCGGGCGTCGTCATTCGCGCGGAAATATAACGCAGAGCGCGCCTTGCGCTGCGCTGTTTAAGCAGAGGCCCGCAGTAGGGCTCGGCGCAGATCGAGCCAGCGCGCCGGGTCGCTGTGCTGCTGCAC
>JBLIJY010000328.1:0-3160 GCA_047636095.1 Hydrogenophaga sp.
TCGCGGTCGCGCAGGAATGGCGGCCCCCAGCCGCGGGTGTCGTCACCGCCGGGGTGGCCAGCGCTGGCGGGGCGTTCCACCTTTACCACATCGGCACCCAGATCGGCCAGGGTTTGGGTGCACCAGGGTCCGGCCAGGACACGGGACAAATCGAGTATGCGGATACCATCCAGAGCGTTCATGACGCGATTGTGCGCGAGCCTGCCCCTGCTTTGTTGTCGCACACATCACCCCATTCTTCAGGAGTCGCCCGTGTCCGTTGTTTCGCGCGGCACTGGCCGCGTTTTTCTGTTGATGGCTGTGGCGCTGAGCGCTTGCAGCCCCACGTTCAACTGGCGTGAAGTGCGCCAAGACGCCACACCCTTGCAAGCGCTCATGCCTTGCAAGCCCGAGACGGCTCAGCGCAGCGTGCCGCTGGCGGGCAGCCCGACCGAATTGCACCTGCTGGCTTGCGAGACCGGGGGGCTGCGGTTTGCCCTGGCCTGGGCCGAACTGGATGCGCCAGCGCAGGTGCCACAGGCGTTGGCCGCTTGGCGCAGCGCCAGTTTGCAGGCCATTGGCGTGCGCTCGCTGCCAGGCGACGAAGCGTCCACCGCCTGGGCGGCTTCGGTGCCCGGTGCCACGCAAATGCTCGGGGTGCAGGCGAGCGGCCAGAACCCGGCGGGCGGTGCGGTGCAGACCCGCGCGGTGTATTTCGCCCGGGGCACGCAGGTGTTTCAGGCGGCGGTGTACGGCGAGCGGCTGCCAGCCGAGGCGCTGGAGGCGTTTTTCGGCGGGTTGCGCCTGTCCGCGCCGTGAGGGGCACCTTGGGCGCTGCTGGTCACGTGCCACACCCCAGCTGGTTGGCCCCACGCGCTGCGGTCTGGGTGTTTCTGGCGTTTGCGCTGGCCTATTTTCTGGCGACGCTGGTGCGTGCCATCACCGCCACGCTCTCGCCCACGTTGAGTGCCGAGCTCGCGCTCAGCGCCAGCGATCTGGGTTTGCTGGCCGCTGGCTACTTTTTCGGCTTTGCGCTGCTGCAACTGCCGCTGGGCAACTGGCTGGACCGGCACGGTCCGCGCCGGGTGATTGTGGCGTTTCTCACGATGGCGGTGCTGGGCTGTATGGCCTTTGCGCTGGCCACCAGCTTTGCCGGCTTGCTGGCCGCGCGGGTGCTCACGGGCATGGGTGTGAGTGCCTGCCTGATGGCGCCATTGACGGGTTTTCGCCGCTGGCTTTCGCCGCCTGCGCTGCTGCGGGTCAACGCCTGGATGCTGATGACTGGCTCGCTGGGCATGGTGGCCGCCACCTTGCCGGTGCAATGGCTGTTGCCGCTCACCGGCTGGCGCGGTCTGTTCTGGGGGTTGGCGGTGTTGCTGGTGCTGGCCATGGCCGTGCTCTGGCGGCTGGTGCCAGATGGACATGGGACTTCGCGTACCGAAGTGGCGCCATCGGTCCCGCTGGGCTACCGCGACATCATGCGCCACCCGTTCTTTCGGCAAATGGTGCCCATCGGTTTTGTGAATTACGGTGGCATGGTGGCGGTGCAGACGCTGTGGGCCGGGCCCTGGATGGTCCAGGTGGCGGGTTACAGCGCCGAGCAGGCGGCATTTGGCCTGTTTGCCATCAACCTCTTGATGCTCATCACGTTCTGGCTCTGGGGCATGGTCGGTCCGCTGCTGGTGCGCCGAGGCTTTTCGGCTGAGCGACTGATCGCGTGGGGGCTACCGGTCAGCCTGCTGGTGTTGCTGGCGATCGTGTGGCTGGGCCCTCGCGCGGGCTGGCCCTGGTGGGCGCTGTTTTGTGTGAGCAGCACGCTGGTCTCGCTGTCGCAACCGGCGGTGGCGCAGGCGTTGCCGCCTCAGGCAGCGGGTCGTGCGCTGTCGGCCTACAACCTGGTGATCTTTGCTGGCATCTTCTGCGTGCAATGGGCGATTGGGCTGGTGGTGGACGGCCTGAGCGCGCTGGGCTGGGACACCGTGAGCAGCTACCAGGGCGCGGTGGCCCTGCTTGGTTTGGGCTGCTTCGCAGCCTATGCTGCGTTTCTGCGCCGCTACCGCCGCTCTCGCCCCATTCGCCCGCACCCGACAAGGCTAAACTGAGTGCATGAACGGCATTTTCATCATCGCGCACGCACCGCTGGCTTCTGCCCTGCGCACCTGCGCACTGCATGTGTTCCCCGACAGCGAGGCGGCCATTGGTGCACTGGACATCCAGCCCAACGTCCCGCCCGAGGAGTCGCTGGCACAAGCGCAAGCGCTGCTGCGCCAGGCCGGATGGCCCAACGCCCTGATCCTCACCGATGTGTTCGGTGCCACCCCCTGCAACGTGGCGCAGAAGCTGAGCGATGGCGTGCGCGCCCGGCTCATCACCGGCGTGAACCTGCCGATGCTGCTGCGCACCGTGTCCTACCGCCACGAGTCTCTCGAAGCCCTGGTCTCGCGCGCCATGATTGGCGGTACCCAGGGCGTGATGCAAGTTGCGGTGACCGCACCCCAGAACCAGGCCAAACGAGCCCTCAATGATCAAGACCACCGTGACCATCAGCAATAAGCTGGGCCTGCATGCGCGCGCCTCGGCCAAGCTCACCAAGATCGCCGGCAGCCACAGCTGCGAGGTGTGGATGTCGCGCGGCGAGCGCCGCATCAACGCCAAAAGCATCATGGGCGTGATGATGCTGGCTGCTGGCCTGGGCAGCGAGGTCGAGGTGGAGACCAGCGGCGCCGACGAGCAACAGGCCATGGACGCCATCCTCGCCCTGATCCACGACAAGTTTGGCGAGGGAGAGTGAGATGGCCCCCACGCTCTCCCTCTGCGCGTGGTCCGCTGTCCCCATGCTCTGAGCCGCTTCGTTGCCAACACGTTGCATGACAGGCAGGCAATGACATGACCTTCACTGTGCACGGTTTGGCGGTTTCTCGCGGCATTGCCATTGGGCGGGCGGTGATCGTTACCTCCAGCCGGCTGGAGGTGGCGCACTACTTCGTCAAGCCCGAACAGGTCGAGGCGGAGATTGAGCGTCTGCGCAGTGCGCGTGATGTGGTGGTGGAAGAAATTGTCAAAGTGCAGCAGAGCCTGCACGAGCTCAGCAGTTCGGACGCCCAACCCGAACTGAGCGCCTTGCTCGACGTGCACCTCATGCTGCTGCAAGACGAGCAACTCACCGGCGGCGCCAAACATT
>JBLIJY010000329.1:0-3151 GCA_047636095.1 Hydrogenophaga sp.
CCTCGCGCTGCTCCAGTTTGTGCACTTCAAGCCGCTCAAACAAATCCAGCATCCAAGCGACCCGCCCGTTGACCTGCTCGGCTTGGCGAAGGTCTGATCGTGTTGCCCGCCATGCGAGAACGCTAGAGCAATGGCCGCTGGATCGACTTGGCGCTGGGCTTTACCTTGGTCGAGGTGCTGCTGCTTGGACTTTGGATACAGATCACCGGACGGCACGCTTGGTTTCGCGCCTACTTGCTCAACCTTGGTTCTGGTTTGTTGCTAATGTTCGCACTGCGCACCAGCTTGAATGACTCAAGTTGACAGATGCCCGCGCTGTGGCTGGCGCTCTCAGGTATGTTGCATGGCCTCGACCTGTGGTCGAGGTGGCGCCAGCGCGATCAACCCAGCCTGGTCAGGCCGAGTTGATACGGTCCTGTTTAGGCCTTCTTGGCGTAAGCCGAACACCAGCCCTTGGCAGCCACTTGCTTGCCAGGGAAGATACCGCAGGGGCCGGAAGCCTCGCCAGCCTTGCCGCTGTAGAGCGCGCAATTGCTGCATATTTGCGTGGCAACGTGCTTGGGGTACTTTGTCGCGTCGACCTTGGTCGAGTCGGCCGCGTAGCCAAGCGACACGGCCTGGGCGTCTTTCTCGTTGACCATGGGAGCGCCTTGGGCGTGGGCCACATTGGCCAGCGCCACAGCGGAGCCGCCAGCGGCAACCTGGAGCAGGAAAACGCGACGATTGGTTAAAGACATGGAACACCTCGTGAGGATTGTTATTGCGATATCGCGCGACAATTGTTTTACCAGCCGCCTTAAGCGAGGCTGACCGCCCAAAACGACTGAGGAACACAGTCACCTATTGGGCCATGTGCTGGAACAAGTCCGCCGCCACGCGGCTTGCTGGTCGCGCTGATTACACTCAGCCGAGCCCATGACACCACAAGACTACGTTCAACAAAAAGCCGCCGCCTCGGGCAGCAGTTTTTACTACGCCTTCCTCTTCCTGCCGCCCGAGCGCCGCGCCGCCATCACCGCGTTCTACGCCTTCTGCCGCGAGGTAGACGACGTGGTGGACGAGGTCAGCGATGTGGGCGTGGCTCAGACCAAGCTCGCCTGGTGGCGCAGCGAAGTGGCCAAGGCCTACGCGGGTGAGAAAAACCACCCGGTGATGCAAGCGCTGATGCCCCACACCGCCTCGTTTGGCATCGAGCCTAGGCACCTGCTGGCGGTGATCGACGGTTGCCAGATGGATCTGGAGCAAAACCGCTACCTGGATTTTGTCAACCTGCGGCAGTACTGCCACCTCGTGGCGGGCGTGGTGGGCGAGGTGGCGGCGAGCATCTTTGGCCAGACCCAGCCCGAGACCACCGACTACGCGCACCACCTCGGGCTGGCTTTTCAGCTCACCAACATCGTGCGCGACGTGGGCGAGGACGCGGTGCGCGGGCGCATCTACCTGCCCGTCAACGAGTTGAAGCAGTTCGATGTCAAGGCCCACGAACTGGTCAAGCGTGGCGCCGCACCGGGCATGGACACAGCCGACTTCCAGCGCCGGTTCAAAGCCCTCATGCGCTTCCAGTGCGAACGCGCGCTGCTCAGCTACGACGAGGCACTGGCCTTGCTGCCCGAGGCCGATCGGCGCAGCCAGAAACCTGGACTGATGATGGCCAGCATCTACCGCACACTGCTTCAAGAAATTGCAGCAGAGCCGTTGCTGGTGCTCACGAAACGCGTGAGCCTCACGCCGCTGCGCAAGTTCTGGCTGGCCTGGAAAGTCCAGGCGTTAGGGCGGCTGTAGAGCATGGCCCCCTCGCTCCGCTGCCCCCCGAGGGGGTGCGAATTCAGCTTGGGGCGGCCCGGCGCTGAATTCACGGCCACCTCGCTTCGCTGCTTCGCGGGTCGCTGCCCGTTTGCCACAATGCCGCGCTGGTGCGCCGCATGAAACTTGCCGTCGTCGGGGGTGGCTGGGCGGGTATGGCGGCGGCGGTGGTTGCTGCCGATCGGGAAATCGACGTGACCGTTTTCGAGGCGGCGCGGGTGCTCGGTGGGCGCGCGCGCGCGTTGACAGCCACGCGATCTGACGGTGTGTCGCTCGCGCTGGACAACGGGCAGCACATCCTGATAGGCGCTTACAGCGAATCGTTGCGGCTGATGCGTCACGTCGGCTTAACACCCGAACACCACCTCATGGCCTTGCCACTGGCCCTGCCCTACCCCGACGGCGGCGGTTTGCAGACGCCAGCCTGGGCAGCACGACTGCCCGCGCCGTTGGACGCGCTGGCTGCGATCGCCACCGCGCGCGGCTGGTCGTGGGGCGAACGGGTGGCGCTGGTGCGCGCCTCGTTGGCCTGGCGGCGCTCGGGCTTTGCCTGCGCACCATCGCTCACCGTCGGCGCGCTGTGTGCGGCACTGCCCCAGCGGGTGATGGACGAGCTGATCGAGCCCCTGTGTGTGTCTGCGCTCAACCTGCCGGCGGACCAAGCCAGCGCCGAGGTGTTCCTGCGGGTGATGCGCGACGCCCTGTTTGGCCCGAAGGTGGGCGACTGGTCGGCCTCCAGCCTGCTGCTGCCACAGGTGGATCTCAGCACGCTGTTTCCGCAAACCGCAGCCCGCTGGCTACAAACCACCTACCCGCAAAGCAGCCAGGTTCACCTGGGCGCTCGCGTTGATGCCCTGCGGCCGACCCAAGGCGGGTGGCGCTTGCAGAGTCGGCAAAACGGCGAGATCGCTGAACAGCACTTCGACGCTGTGATCTGGGCCACCGCAGCCACCCCTGCGGCGCAAGCCATGCGACAGGCCGGCCACGAGCTTGCGACGCATCAAGGTCACATCGGTGCACGCCTGAGGGCATGGGCCGACGATGCCGCTGCGTTGGACTTCACCGCCATAACCACCGTCTATGTCTGGGCCGTTGGCGCCCGCTTGCCCGCGCCCATGCTGGCACTGCGCAACACGGCGCAGGCGCCAGCCCAGTTTGTCTTTGACCGCGGTCAGCTCAACCCGGCGGATACCAGCGCTCAAGGCGTGCTGGCTTTTGTCATCAGCGCCAGCCGAGGTGAGCGCGAAGCCTTGGAGGCTGCGGTGCTGCGCCAAGCGCGCGAGCAACTGGGTCTGACCACGCTGCAGCCGATCCAGACCGTGGTGGACAAGCGCGCCACCTTCGCTTG
>JBLIJY010000330.1:0-3148 GCA_047636095.1 Hydrogenophaga sp.
CCGGCCACACTGGCCGAGGTGAAGACGCAGTTGGGCTGAGCCCAGGAGTGCATGCATGTCTGAAGTGAAATTTGCCGGCCAGGTGGCCCTGGTCACCGGCGCCTCGCGCGGCATTGGCGCGGCCATCGCGCACGAGCTGGCGACCCGTGGTCTGATCGTGATTGGTACCGCCACCAGCGACGAGGGTGCGGCCCAGATTGGCGCGACGTTGAGCCACATGGCGGGTGTGGCGCCCGGTTGCCGAGGCGCGTGCCTCAACGTCAACGATGCCGTTGCCGCCCAAGCGCTGATCGACGAGATCACCCAGGCCCACGGTGGCTTGCAGGTGTTGGTGAACAACGCCGGCATCACGCGCGACATGCTGGCCATGCGCCTGAAAGACGACGACTGGGACGCGGTGCTCGACACGAATTTAAAAGCCGTTTTCCGCATGAGCCGCGCGGTGATCCGCCCGATGATGAAGCAGCGCTATGGCCGCATCATCAGCATCACCAGCGTGGTGGGCTCCTCGGGCAACGCGGGGCAGGCCAACTACGCAGCGGCCAAGGCCGGCGTGGCGGGCATGACGCGCGCGCTGGCGCGCGAGCTGGGCAGCCGCCACATCACGGTCAACTGCGTGGCGCCGGGATTCATCGAGACCGACATGACGGCGGCCTTGCCCGAAGAGCAGCACAAGGCTTTGCTCGGGCAGATCCCGCTCGGCCACCTGGGCAAACCAGCCGACATCGCCCACGCCGTGGCCTACCTCGCCAGCCCGCAAGCAGCGTATGTGACGGGGCAAGAGCTGCACGTCAACGGTGGCATGTTCATGGCCTGATCGGCCACACGTTTTATCGAACCACGCCGGCAAAGCCGCCCGGCGGGCCGTCTAGAGCCAACTCTCTAGCCCGGCTAAAATGGCGGACTGTATTCCAACTACCCTCAGAGGGACTTATGAGCGATATCGAAGCACGTGTAAAGAAAATCATTGCCGAGCAACTTGGCGTGGAAGAGGGGCAGGTCACCAGTGAGAAAGCCTTCGTGGCCGACCTGGGCGCCGACTCGCTGGACACGGTCGAGCTGGTGATGGCTCTGGAGGACGAATTCGGTATCGAAATCCCAGACGAAGACGCCGAGAAAATCACCACGGTGCAAAACGCCGTCGACTACGCCACCGCGCACCAGAAAGCCTGATCGGTTCGGTGAACCGCCGCGAGGCCCCTGCCCCGCGCGCTTTGCGCCGCAGGGGGCTTCGCATGACATGCAGCGCGAGCTCTCCTGGGCCGCGCGGCGCAGCATAGGGGTAACAGATGAGTCGTCGTCGAGTTGTGGTGACAGGCCTGGGGTGTGTGAGCCCCGTGGGCAATACGGTGGATGAGGCCTGGAGCAATCTTCTGGCCGGGCGTTCAGGCATTGACCGGATCACCAAATTTGACCCAACCGCGTTCGCTTGCCAGATCGCTGGTGAGGTCAAAAATTTGGATCTGGAGCCCTACATCAGCGCCAAAGAAGCGCGTGGCATGGACAGCTTCATCCATTTCGGCATTGCCGCCGCGCACCAGGCGGTGATGGATTCTGGGCTGCCCGTGGGCGATGCACTGGAAGAGGAAGCCTCGCACCGCGTGGCCTGCCTCATCGGCTCGGGCATCGGCGGCTTGCCGCTGATCGAAGCCACCCACACCGAGTACGTGAACCGCGGGCCACGCCGCATTTCGCCGTTTTTTGTACCAGCCTCCATCATCAACATGATTGCGGGTCATGTGTCGATGCGCTATGGCTTCAAGGGACCCAACTTCGCGGTGGTGAGTGCCTGCACCACCGGCCTGCATTGCATCGGTGAGGCCGCGCGCAAAATCGAATACGGTGACGCCGACGTGGTGATTGCCGGCGGCTCCGAGGCCACCGTCTCGCCACTGGGCGTGGGCGGCTTTGCGTCCATGCGGGCACTGTCCACCCGCAACGACGATCCGACCACCGCCTCGCGGCCCTGGGACAAAGACCGCGACGGTTTTGTGCTCGGTGAAGGCGCTGGCGTGATGGTGCTGGAATCCTACGAACACGCCAAAGCACGCGGTGCCAAAATCTACGCCGAGTTGGTAGGTTACGGCATGAGCGCCGACGCCGGCCACATGACTGCGCCCAGCATGGATGGCCCGCGCCGCGCCATGTTGAACGCCTTGCGCAATGCAGGTATGAATGTCGACGCGGTGCAATACCTCAACGCCCATGGTACGTCCACGCCTTTGGGCGATGTGAACGAGACCAACGCCATCAAGGCCGCTTTGGGTGATCACGCCCACAAGGTGGTGGTCAACTCCACCAAATCCATGACCGGGCACTTGCTCGGCGGCGCGGGTGGCATCGAAAGCGTGTTCACCGTGCTCGCGCTGCACCACCAAAAGAGCCCACCCACCATCAACATCTTCAACCAGGACCCCGAGTGCGATCTTGACTACTGCGCCAATGTGGCGCGCGACATGAAGATCGACGTGGCGCTGAAGAACAACTTTGGTTTTGGTGGCACCAATGGCTCGCTGGTGTTTCGGCGGGTGTGACATCACTCTGGTGTCCACACTGACCACCCGCCATGCGCAACGCCCCATCGGTGATGTACCCGGTGGGGCGTTGTGCGTTTCACGGCCAGCTGTTGCTGGTGCTCGCCGCTATTGTGGCGGCCTCGCTTTGGGGTTGGCGCGGCTCGGGGGTCGACACGCGGCTGTGGCTGGCCACGCTGGCCGCCGCCCTGTTTTGGTTGGTCTGGGCGCTGCGCGCCTGGTGGCACGCACCGACGGGGCAATTGCATTGGGATGCGCTGGCCTCAGGTCTGCAGAGCACCGAAGCGGGTGTTTGGTTCTGGCTCGACAGCGCGGGGCTGGCGCCGCAGCCCGTGCTGGGCGTGGAGCAGGCGCTCGATCTGCAGCAGGTGGTGCTGCTGCGCCTGCGCTCAGCAGGCTTGGTGCCGCGCTGGGTGTGGGTGCAGCAGCACAGCGACCCGGCGCGCTGGCTCGATCTGCGCCGAGCCCTACTGCGGGCCTCTGCTTGAACAGCGCAGCGCAAGGCGCGCTCTGCGTTATATTTCCGCGCGAATGACGACGCCCGAAGACCACACCGCTCCACCACCGCCTGACAGCGATGTCATGCTGGTTCAGCGCACGCTGGCGGGGGAGAA
>JBLIJY010000331.1:0-3115 GCA_047636095.1 Hydrogenophaga sp.
GAAAAAGGGTCGAAGCCCGGCGGAGCGTTAACCGGCGCTGGTGCGGGCAATGGGTCTGGCGCAAACAGATCCCAGTCTTCCGGGATGCCGCCACTACCCAGCCCAGACACCGGTGGTGGCACTGGGGCGGCCACCGGCGATGGCGATGGCGACGAGGCAGGCCAGGCCGCACGCGCCGGTGGTGCCACGGGCGCTTCTGCCAGACCGTCACCGAACAAATCGGCAAAGGGGTCGTTGCTCACGGTCTTCAGACCGTCGCTGACGGCGAGCACATAGTCACCAATCTGGACCTGATCACCTGGTTTCAAGATCTGTTCGCAGCCACTGCCGCAAACGACCCCATTCACCATGATCGGGTTGCTCCCGTTGTCAACAATGGCATAACCCCCGTTGCGGTACAAGACGCGCGCGTGCACGCGAGAAATGGCGCGCTCGGGATCGGGCAATACCAATTGGTTGTTGTCGGCGCGACCGATCGAGCCACCGAGTTCATCGAAGCGAGCTGAGGGGCCGGTGGTCGCGGCTGCGTTGAAGCTGACAACGGTCAACACGATCATTTGAATGCATTCCTTGGAAATAGATTGGCAAGCATAACGCGCCGAACTTCAATCTGTTGCGCGCGTGTCAGCGCAACACATGCGGGTGCCCTTCGATGAAGGCCATCCGCACCGGCCAGGTCCGCAGCATGCCGTTTTCGTGCTCGCCACGCAGCGAGGCTCGTCCATCTGCAGCCAGACATTCGAACAATCGCCCACCGGCAACAGGCCTGAGCAACAAGGTCGCGGCAGACGTCAACACCGGCTTGAAAGACGGCGCGCTGCGCAGTGCCTGCACACCCACACGAAAGCGCCCAACCTCGTCGGCGGGTTGGCGCTGATACGCCAGCGCGAGCTCCTCAAAGCGCAGACGCGACGCCGCAATAAAAGACTCCGGCTCGCCGCGTGCGAGGTCGACCGCCAAGCGCTGTAGGAGCTTGACAGCCTGCACCTTGGCTGCGGGAATGTCTTGTACAACCGGCGCATCAAACCAGCGCCAGCGCGGAAAAGCGATGGGCAATTCAACCTTCCCGACCGTGCGCAGCGGCGTTTCGTAGACCTCGCCGTCGGGCACATGCCACTCCAGCTGCGCCAGGGTACGTGCATTCGAAGGATGCGAGATCTGGCCCATGCGCGGCAGCAGCAACTGCACGCTGGCCCAGGCCCGGCCATCCGAAAGCTGTACCTGCGGCTCTTCTGGCATGCCCGGCAGCGCAGGATGAACGATCAATGCGATTTCGTTGGCACCCGCCACGGCAAACTCATGCACCGGCAACAGGCGTGTTGGCTGTTCGGGGCTGACCCGCGCAATCGGCACGCCGTTGAGCCAGGCCTCAGCCGTGCAGCCCACCGCCTCCAGGCGCAGAATCAGCAGCCGCTCCATCATCCCAAGCTCCAATCGATCAGTGTCAGTGAAGGCAGCAGCGTCAATGTTCGCTGTGACTCGCCTTCAAACGGATCGCTGCACGAAACCGGGAGGGTGACCGGCTCTAGACGCAAGTGGGCGAACCACTCCCAGCCACTGCCACCAGACGTCCGCGGCCGCAGTCCGATCTCGCCCACCAATCCGCCACCAGGGCGACCTGCCGCCTGCAACACGCGACCCGAGGCACCGGCCAGCGGCTCCAACTCGATCTCGACTGGCAATGCCACGCGCGTCGCCAGTGGCAACATGGCATCGAGCAGCGGCGCATCCTGGGTCACGCGCTTCAGCTCCTGTCGCAGCGCCACCTCGCCGACCAGCTTGATGCACACGCGCGCGCAGGCGCCCTCGACCTCCAAGTCGCCGCGCCATTGCAGATCGACCTGGCAGGCCTGCATCTCCATTTGACCCAGCACCCGCATCAAGGCACGTTGCCCCATGCCCTGGACATCGCAGCACCACCCCCAACTGAATGCCGCACGCCCCACCAGCACACCCAGCGCACCCTCGAGCATCGCTTGCTCAAGGCCAGCCACCTTGCCCCACTCGGCCACCAGCAGGCGCATGGCCTGCCCGCACGCACGGTCCAGCCCCTGCGAGAAACCTGCCTCCAGCCCACTGGCGTCCTTCGCTAGGCCGTCGGCCTCGACGCGGCAGCGCGTGGTGCCCCGCACCATCTCACCCACTTTAGACGGCAGCAGTTGCTGCGGCGGCTGGATCTGCCGCTGTACTTCTATCCACCATTGGGTCGACGGCCACACCCACACCGGAAGACGGATGCTGCCAAGCGCATCGCCCTCGTCGCGCAAGCCGCAAGCAAGCAAGTCAAGCCGGTGGATGTCTGGCGCGGTTTCTTCAGCGATCGCCGTGCCCAGTCCAGCGGCTGGAACGGACTGGGCGAGCGTGGCCACCGGCCAACTGACAGCCCGCACCTCATGGCCATGCCATTCCCACAGGCCATGCGACCCAGAGAATCGGACAGCAGGGTGGTGATCGCCATCGCAAGTGGCATGTGATCGCAGTCGCGCCTGGAGTTTGGTGGCGGTGCCCTGCCCACGCTGCGGAGTCAGCAGACCGATCAATGCAGGAGCGGTAAATGCCAGGGCGATTCGCAGCGGCGCTGGCGCGGTGATCGGCGCACGTTGCCACTCGCCGACCTCAAAGCTGTAGAGCTGCGTCGGCGCGTCCTGCAGCACACGCAGCTCGACCGCCTCCAAGTCGCAGGCCACGCGCGGCAATGCCTCAGGCTCGGTTTCTGACATCGCCCCGAAACGGCCCATTGCGCCAAATTTGTCGAGCAAACTCGCATCCACCGCAGCCAGCTTTGCCGGATCGATGCGGGCATCGGGATTGCGCTGCAGCTCTGCGCATGAGCGCCGCACCAGCTGGTGCGAGGTGAGCCATTCCTGGGCGGGCAACGCGGCCATCAGCCCGCGCACCCACTCAAACCCGGCACGAGCTTGGAACGAAGGCCCCCACACCACGCACAAATTCACATAGCGGGCCACGGCGGCGGCATATCCAAAGCCACCCTGCAGCGCCTGCTGCACCGCATGTTCAATGAACGCCTCGTAACGCCCACCCAGCCGCTCGGGCATGGCCGGCCACTGCGCAGCGAGATGCTCGGTGAGTTGACCAACGAAGGCTGCCCAGTGGA
>JBLIJY010000332.1:0-3060 GCA_047636095.1 Hydrogenophaga sp.
CCGACCGCCTGCGCGACACCAACCGAAAGTTGCATCTCTTCGCCCAGATGAACGAGACCTTGCAGCAAGAGCTGCAGGCGGTGATGAACAACCGCACGCCGCCGGGTCAGGGTTAGCCGGCGGTGGCAACACGACGCCCTCTACACACGCACCACGCCATCGGGCAATTCATTGGCACGCTGCCAGCCTTCTGGCGCTGGAAAGTGCGTCACCAGCACCGCAGACACTTCCTCCAGCGCCTGGGTGAGCCCATCTTCCACCTCGCCCGCGCGCAGGCGCGCCGACAATCGGGCGACCATCGCTTGCCACTCTGCCGGCGTCACGCGCTGGGTGAGCGCCCGGTCGGCCACGATCTCGATCGCCCGTTCGGCCAGCAGCAGGTAGATCAGCACACCGTTGTTGTTCTCCGTGTCCCAGATGCCCAGGCGACCAAACCAGCCCAGGGCGCGCTCGCGCACCTTCAGTGGCAGCGCCTGGGTTGAGCCCGCCTGCCAGACCTCGCCTGCTGGCAGCGAAGCCTCCACGCACAGCCGCACCTCGCCGGTGTGGCGGCTCTCGCTGGCCGCGACCCGGCGCGCCAGCCGCGCGGCCATGTCGTCGGGCACGACCCGGCGCACATCGGCCACGTCAAACCACAGGTGGCGCACCCAACGAGCCAGATTCACCATGGTGCTCGCTCCTTCACCAGCCGCCGGAGGCACCGCCACCGCCGAAATTGCCACCGCCGCCCGAGCTGAAGCCCCCGCCGCCGCCAAAGCCACCACCGCCCCGCCCGCCAAATCCGCCCCCGCCCCAAGGCCCGCCTCGGCCGCCGCGCCCGGTACCGCTGTGCATCGGCAGGTGTTGCATGAACAAAGCCGCCACCATGCCCAGCAAGCCCGCCCCCACCGCGATCCAGAACACAGCGGTCAGCACATAGGCCAAGCCCCCGGCTCCAACGCCGGTGAGCAGCGTGCCCAGCTTGTTCCCGAAAATCCCGCGCAACACCGCCGCCACCAGGGGCACCGCAAACACCAGAAAAATCAACAAATCGGGCACGCTCAAATCACCGCCCACGCTGGGCTTTGGGGCTGCGCCGGGCAGCGGCAGGTCTTCGCCCCGAATGCGGGCCAGGATCTGGTCCACACCAGCTCCGATGCCACCGGCGTAGTCGCCTTGGTGAAAAGCGGGCGTGACCGCCTGGTCGAGAATACGGCGTGCCAGCAGGTCGGGAATTGCGCCTTCCAGGGTTTTGGCGGTGGCAATCCTGAGCCGCCGGTCGTCCTTGGCGATCACGAACAGCACCCCATCGCCCACGTTCGGACGCCCGATTTTCCAGGCATCGCCCAGGCGCTGTGTGTAGTCGGCAATGTCTTCTGGCGCGGTGGTCGCTACCATCAGAACCACCATCTGCGAACCGCGCTCTTGCTCGAACGCCGCGAGCTTGGCTTCCAGCGCCGCCACACTGGCTGCGTCCAGCGTGCCGGTCTGGTCGATCACGCGGGCGCTGAGCGCAGGCAAGTCCTGAACGCCTTGCGCTGCCACCAGCGCGCAGGCGGTGCCCAGCAGCCAAACCAGGGCAGCTGTGCGCCCAACATGGGCCAGACGCGCCAACCGATGGAGCAGCGGTTGCACGCGCGCCAAAAGGCTCATTGTTTGTTGAATTCCACCGTGGGCGGCGCCGAGATCGCCGCCTCGTTTTCCACCTGGAAGTTCGCCTTGGCCGGGTAGCTGAACACCATGGCCGTGAGGTTGGTCGGGAAGCTGCGCTGCAACACGTTGTATTCCTGCACGGTCTGGATGTAGCGGTTGCGCGCCACAGTGATGCGGTTTTCGGTGCCTTCGAGTTGCACCCGCAGATCGCTGAAGGCCTGGTTGGCTTTGAGGTTGGGGTAGCGCTCCACCACCACCATCAAACGGCTGAGTGCACTGCGCACCTCGCCCTGAGCGGCCTGGAATTTCGCCATTGCTGCTGGGGCGTTGACCATCTCCGGCGTCACCTGGATCGAAGTGGCTTTGGAGCGTGCCTCGATCACCTGAGTCAGCGTTTCTTGCTCGAAGTTGGCCTCGCCCTTGACGGTGGCGACGATGTTGGGGATCAGGTCGGCGCGGCGCTGGTACTGGTTGAGAACCTCCGACCAGGCCGACTTGCTCTGCTCGTCGAGCCGCTGAAAATCGTTGTAGCCACAACCGGTGAGGCTGGCGGCCAGCAGCAGGGCGCTGGCCCAGGTGAGGCAGCGGGTAAACAGTGTGTGCATGGCATTCTCGTGTGGCCGATTCGGCCGTGGCTCGATGGGGTAGCCTTTCGGAAACTATACCCCCGCCAGAAAGTGGGAGACCGGCCCGCACCAAGGCCGGATGGCCGCGCGGCAAAATACCCACCCATGCGCACCTCCAAGATCCCCCCGAGCTCACCCGACGACACCGAAGCCGTGTTTTATGACGCCCTGCAACACGCCGACCTCGACCGGCTCATGGCCTGCTGGGCCGACGAGGACGATGTGGTCTGTATCCACCCCGGCGGCCAGCGCCTGCTGGGTCACGCCGCAGTGCGCGCCGCCTTCGAGGCCATGTTTGCCAACGGCAGCGTGCAGGCCTTTCCCGAGAAAGTACGCCGGCTCGACGCGGGTGTCTGCCATGTGCACAGCGTGGTGGAGCGGGTCACGATTCAGGGCGATGACGGTCCAAGGCACGCCTGGGTGCTGGCCACCAACGTCTATGTCAAAACTGCACAAGGCTGGCGCATGGTGGCGCACCACGCCAGCCCCGGCATGGCCCAAGAGCCGGATGACGCCAGCGGCACGCGGCCGGTGCTCCACTGATGGCCGCTGACACCGCAGCCGCAACCGACGCATCGGAGGCCGGTAGCGCAGCAGACGCGCTGGCGCGCCCATCGCCTGACATGGCCTACCGCGCGCCGATCTGGTTACCGGGCGGCAACCTGCAGACCATCTGGGCCGCGCGCGCTGCCCGTCGCCAGGCGGGGGTCGCACCGGTTTGGGCTCGCAGCCGCTGGAGCACACCCGACGGCGATTTCATCCATGTCGACCGCGCTGCCCCCGCCAGCGCGCCCGATGCGCC
>JBLIJY010000333.1:0-3043 GCA_047636095.1 Hydrogenophaga sp.
CGGGCGCTGTGCAGACCAAGCGCACAGCCAGCGCCCCACGCCGGCAACCCAACCCTGAGGCGGGAAGGATCGCCTCAATCCCGCCGAGGGGTCGTGCGCTGGCGATGGCGTTCCATCGCCAGGTACAGCTGCTCGACCTTGTCGCGCGCCCACGGCGTCTTGCGCAAAAAGCGCAGGCTGGAGGTCACGCTCGGGTCGACGTTGAAACAGCGCACCGGAATGCGCTCGCCCAGCCCAGCCCATCCATATTGATCAACCAAGGCGGTGACGATCGCTTCGAGTGTCACGCCGTGCAAGGGGTTGCGCGGCTGCGTGGGCGGTGCGGCGCTCGGCTTTGCGCCGTCGATGGCCTCGGGCACCTTGGGGGTCGCATCTGGCTCGTCGGCGGTCATGCTGGCGCCCTCACCGCCGCGCGGTCCAACACCGCTTTCAACGCTGCTTCCAGCGCATCGACAAACATGGCCGCCACATCAAAGCCGGTCTGCTGCTGGATTTCCTGAAAGCAGGTCGGGCTGGTGACGTTGATCTCGGTCACGCGGTTGCCGATCATGTCCAGCCCCACCAGCAGCAGGCCGCGCGCCGCGAGCACCGGCGCCAACGCCTCGGCCACCACGCGGTCGGCATCGGTCAGCGGCTGCGCCACGCCTTTGCCGCCAGCGGCCAGGTTGCCGCGCACCTCGCCGCCCTGCGGAATGCGCGCCAGCACAAAAGGCGCCACCTTGCCGCCGATCAGCAACAGGCGCTTGTCGCCCGCCGCGATCTCGGGCAGGTAGCGCTGCACCATCACGCTCACCGCGCCGTCCTGGTTCAGTGTTTCGATGATGGCGCCCAGGTTCAGACCGTCGGGCCCGACGCGAAAAATGCCGGTGCCGCCCATGCCGTCCAGCGGCTTCAAGATGATGTCGTGCTGCTCGGCGTGAAACTGGCGGATCGCCTCGGCCGAGCGCGTCACCAGCGTGGGCGGTGCGTATTGTGCGAACTCCATCAGCGCGAGCTTTTCCGGGTGGTCGCGCAACGCACGCGGGCTGTTGAAGACGCGTGCGCCTTCGCGCTCGGCCTGCTCCAGCAGGTGGGTAGCATAGAAGAATTCGCTGTCAAACGGCGGGTCTTTCCGCATCAGCACCGCGTCGAAATCGCACAAAGCCTCACGGCCTTGCTGGTCCACCCGGTACCAGTCGTCTGGCGCGCCGGTGAGCGTGATGCGGCGCACCAGCGCGCTCACCTGGTCGCCTGCCTGCCACTGCAGCTGCTGCGGCTCGCAGGCCGCCAACGTGTGGCCGCGGCGCTGCAGCTCGCGCATCATGGCGAAGGTGGTGTCCTTGTAGGTCTTGAAGGACGAGAGAGGGTCAGCAACAAAAAGAATGTTCATGGTGGGTCTGTTTCTCGAATGCCGTACTGTTGCACAAGCAGCGCGATCGCACCGGCGACCACGCCCCAGAAGGCCGAGCCCACGCCCCACAGCGTGAGGCCACTGAGCGTGACCAGAAAGGTGATGAGCGCGGCCTCTCGGTGCGCGTCTTCCCTCAGCGCCGCGTGCAGCCCGCCGCCGATGCTGCCAAGCAGCGCGATGCCAGCGATCGCCAGCACCAGCTCGCGCGGGAACGCCAGCAACAAGCCAGTGACGGCCGCACCAAACAGCCCGATCACCACATACAGCGCGCCACAGGCCACGGCGGCGGTGTAACGCTTGTCCCGATCGGGGTGCGCTTCTGCGCCCATGCAGATCGCTGCGGTGATGGCGCTCAGGTTGAGCGCAAACGCGCCAAACGGTGCGAGCACCAGCGTGGCCACGCCGGTCAAGGTGATGATGCGCGAGATGGGCATGGGGTAACCGGCTGCGCGGATCGCCGCCACGCCGGGCAGGTTCTGCGACGCCATGGTGACCACAAACAGCGGCAGCGCCAGGCTCACCAGCGCGCCCAGCGTGAACTCGGGCGCGGTGAACACCGGGCGTGCCAGCTCCAGCGCCACCGTGCCGTGTTTGAACTGACCCGCCAACACCACGTAAACAACCGCCACCAACAGCGTGATCGGCACAGCAAAGCGCGCCAGCATACGTCGCGCCAGCAAATAGGCCAGCAGCATCAACGCCACCAGCGGCAGCGCGGTCTGTGCTGCCTCGAACGCCTGCAGGCCAAAGCGCGCCAACACACCCGCCAGCAACGCCGAGGCAATCGCCACCGGGATGCGGTTCATCACCCGCTCAAACCAGCCAGTGGCGCCCACCAGAATGATGAGCGCGGCGCAGGCCATGAACGCGCCCACCGCCTGCGCCATGGAGAAGCCGCCCGCCAGCCCCGCCGTGGCCAGCACGGCAGCACCCGGCGTGCTCCAGGCCACCATCACCGGCTGCTTCAGGATCAGCGAAGGAATCGCCGAGCACAGCCCCATGCCCAGGCCGAGCGCCCACATCCACGAGGTGATGAGCTCGGGCGTGGCGCCAAAGGCCAGCGCGGCCTGAAACACGATCGCCACTGAGCTGGTGAACCCCACCAGAACCGCCACAAAACCTGCTGTGGCGGCAGACAGATTCAGATCGCGGAAAAATGACATCGGGCGATTGTGCCGGGCGGATGCGGCGTGTCATTGCCGGGGTGCAGCGCTCGCTACACGGGCGGATTTAAGACGGGTTGGTGGGGCGGCATCTGGCTGGGCGGCAGCTCGGCAGTATGGTTCGGGTTCTGCGTGGTGCTGGCGAGCCGTCTTGTGCCGCCAGTCGCTGGGTGCAGGTTGTCTCAGCAAGGTCGACACACTTTGTGCGCAGAAAAAACTGTCTGTGAATTTCAATTGAAGCGCAGGGAACGGGTGGTTGTAAAGTACTTCACCTTTTTTGCCACCAGCAGGATCTGCCATGAAAGGTATTGTATTTTTTACCGAATTTCTGGAAATGGTCGAGACTCGTTTCTCGGCTGATATGGCTTTGTTGCACAAAGCGGGCTCCCCGGGCTGGTAGCCTCGTGGCATGACCGTACCCAAGGGCGCCAAGACGCGCTACAAGACCACCAACTGGACCGCGTACAACGCCGCGCTCAAAGCCAGGGGG
>JBLIJY010000334.1:0-3035 GCA_047636095.1 Hydrogenophaga sp.
TTGCCCTGGCACTTCGGCGCGCTGGCGCGAGAGGTCGACCAGAAAGGCGTTTTCGATCACCTCCACTTCAATGCCCGGGTGCTCGCGGGCAAAGGCGGCCAGCGGTGCGGGCAACAGGTGCTCCATGATCACAAAAGCGGTGGTCACGCGCAGCAGCCCAGTGAGCTCGCGGTCCAGTCCCATCACCTGGCGCTCGATCTCGACGGCCCGGTCGGCCATGTGGCGGGCATGCGCCACCAGCGCCAGACCGGCCGCGGTGGGCGTGTAGCCGCTGCGCTGCCGGTCGAACAGGCGCGCACCGAGCTGGGCCTCCAGCGCGTCAAGCCGTCGCAACACGGTAGTGTGGTTGACGCCGAGCTGCCGCGCCGCGCCGGTCAGCGAGCCAGCCTCGGCCACCGCAAGCGCATGGCGAAGATCACTCCAGTCAAGTTCGTTCATGGGGTCTGAGTGTCGCCTACACATTGCAAAAATGCAAACTCAAACGGCGTACTTCGATATTGCGTGCGCAAACGTCCATAGGTACATTGAGCGGCATGGGGTTGACCCTGATGCCACCCCAGTTTGGAGGACCCAATGACCGCAATCACCACCCGCAGCCCGATGCATCCCGCAACGACCCAAAGGCGCTCCGCTGCCGCGCAAACTGCCCTCCCGCACCCCGCCAGCTGGGCCGATAGACTGGCCGCTTGGGCCGAGCGCCAGCCCACCCACCGCCGCCTGGGTTGCTGGACAGTCAGCTGACACCCGCCGGCACCCCAACAGGCCGCGGGACCCTTGAACCAGGCAGGCGGCCTGAGCAACGCAACAGCACCGATCCGCTTCTGGAGCCTGCCCGATAATCAGGCGATGTCAAAACGAGTGATTCCCTTGGTGGACCAGCGCAGCCGCGTGCGGCCTTTGACGCTGTCTCCCCATCCCCTGCCTGCCAGCGGCCACCTGCTGGATGCGCTAGGCCGGCCCTTGCGCGATCTACGCATCAGCGTCACCGACCGCTGCAATTTCCGTTGCAGCTACTGCATGCCCAAAGAGGTGTTCGGCAAAGACTATCCCTACCTGCCCCACAGCGCGCTGCTGAGTTTCGAAGAGGTGACCCGACTGGCGCGCCAGTTTGTGGCGCACGGCGTGCAAAAAATTCGTCTCACGGGTGGCGAGCCGCTGCTGCGCAAAAACATCGAACGCCTGATCGAGCAGCTTGCGGTGTTGCGCACCGTCGAAGGCCACCCGCTGGACATCACCCTCACCACCAACGGCTCGCTGCTGGCGCGCAAGGCACAGGCGCTGAAAGATGCGGGGTTGCAGCGCGTGACCGTGAGCCTGGACGGCCTGGACGACGCGGTGTTTCGCGCCATGAACGATGTGGACTTTCCGGTGCGCGATGTGTTGAACGGCATTGACGCGGCGCTGGCCGCTGGCCTGGGGCCGATCAAGGTCAACATGGTGGTCAAACGCGGCACCAACGACCACGAGATTTTGCCGATGGCGCGGCATTTCCGGGGCACCGGCGTGGTGCTGCGCTTCATTGAGTACATGGACGTGGGCGCCACCAACGGCTGGCGCATGGACGAGGTCTTGCCCAGCGCCGAGGTGGTGCAGCGCATGGCGCGCGAGATGGCACTGGTGCAGCTGGATCCGTCGGCACCCGGCGAGACCGCCGAGCGCTGGGGCTATGCCGACGCCCAGGGCCGGCACGACCCGGCGGCAGGCGAGATCGGGGTGATCAGCAGCGTGACGCAAGCGTTTTGTGGCGACTGCAACCGCGCCCGCCTGTCCACCGAAGGCAAGCTCTACCTGTGCCTGTTCGCCAGCGAGGGGCACGATCTGCGCCCGTTGGTACGCGGCGGTGCCAGCGACGTGCAGATCGCGGGGGCCATCGCCGACATCTGGCAAGGCCGCCACGACCGCTACTCCCAACTGCGCGCCAGCCTGGCCCCAGACACCGGCACTGGCGCGCGGCGGGTTGAGATGAGTTACATCGGCGGGTAGAGCAGATGCCCCCACGCTCCACCGCTGCGCGGGTCGCTGCCCCCCGAAGGGGCTGTTTCACCTTGGGGCGGCCCGGCGGTGAAACGACGCCCCCACGCACCGCTTCACGTCACCCCCCAAAAGGGGGCCAAGCCAGTGGCCCGGCAAAGCCGGTTCCACGGCTTGTGCTGGGCGGGGCATTTCTTGCAACGGAGATTCTTTGTGATCCAACCATCTGAAATCACTGCAATCGTGCTCGCTGGCGGGCGTGGCTCGCGCATGGGCGGGGCCGACAAGGGCTTGCAAAACTTCAACGGCACGCCGCTGGCGCTGCACACCGTGTTGCGCCTACAGATGCAGGAAGGCGGCTTGATCGGCGATCTGATGCTCAACTCCAACCGCAACCTGGCGGCCTACGAGGCATTCGGCGCGCCGGTGTGGCCCGACAGCCTGAGCGACTACGCTGGCCCGCTGGCCGGTTTCCTGACCGGGCTGGAGCGCTGCGAAACGCCTTACCTGCTCACCGTGCCTTGCGACAGCCCGCTGTTCCCCTTCGATCTGGCGCGCCGCCTGGCCAGCGCTTTTGAAGACGACAGCACCGAAATCGCCATGGCGGCGGCGCGCGAAGACGATGGGCAGTTGCGCGCCCAGCCGGTGTTCAGCCTGATGCGGGTGGATCTGCTGGAAAGTCTGATGGCTTTCACCCAGGGCGGCGGGCGCAAGATCGACCGCTGGACCGACCAGCATCGCACGGTGCTGGTGCCCTTCGACCAGCCAGGTGATGATCCGCGCGCGTTTTGCAACACCAACACACTGGCCGAACTGCACGCGCTGGAAAGGCCGTGATGAAAAGCATCGAGCAGATTGCCGCCGAACTGCAGGGCTACGACCCGAAGGCGCTGCCCGCGCACCAGGTCAACGCGTTTCTCGCCCGGCTGGTGCAGCCGGTCACAGAAACCGAGCGGGTCGGCGTGTTCGCCGCGCTGGGCCGGGTGCTCGCGCATGACGTGATCTCCCCCATCAGCGTGCCAGCGCACGACAACTCGGCCATGGACGGCTTCGCGTTTGACAGC
>JBLIJY010000335.1:0-3025 GCA_047636095.1 Hydrogenophaga sp.
CCTGGGCTGGCTTCGCGCCTACCTGGCACCGCCCCCGGTATCGAAAGAGACCAGCGCATGAATATCCTCATCACCGGCGGCGCCGGCTTTCTCGGCCGCACCCTGGCCCAAACCTTGTTGCAACGCGGGCAGCTCGGTGGGCGGTCCATCGCCACGCTCGCCCTGGCCGACCTGGTCTCGCCCAGCGAGGCCGCGCTTACCCAAGACCCCCGCGTGCAGGTGAACACCGGTGACCTGCTGGCCAGCCTGCCCGCGCTGATGGCCGCGCAGCGCTGGGACACGGTGTTCCACCTCGCCTCGGCGGTCTCGGGCGAGTGCGAAGCCAACTTCGACCTCGGCCTGCACGCCAACCTCGACAGCACGCGCGCCCTGCTCGACGCCTGCCGCGCGCAAACCATCGCCGGCCATGCGCCACCGCTGTTCTTCTTCTCCAGTTCGGTCGCGGTCTACGGCAGCGACGCCGCAATCCCGCTGCCCGCGGTGGTGGGCGACGACACCTTGCCCACGCCGCAGTCCAGCTACGGCATCCACAAGTTCGTCTGCGAGCAGCTGGTGGCCGACTACACCCGCAAGGGCTTCATCGACGGGCGTGCGGCGCGCCTCATGACGGTGTCGGTGCGGCCCGGCCGGCCCAATGGCGCGGCGTCCAGCTTTCTCTCCGGCCTGTTCCGCGAGCCGCTGGCTGGCCAGCCCAGCCCGTGCCCGGTGGACCAAGACACCGAGGTGGCGCTGTCATCGCCCGCCAACACCATCACCGGTATCCTGGCCGTGATGGAAGCCAGCCGCGAAGCCTTTGGCGGGCGCACCGCCATCAACCTGCCGGCGCTCACCGTCTCGGTGCGCGAGATGCTGCAAGCCTTGCAGGACCTGGCCGGCCCCGAGGTGATGTCGCTCATTCGGGATGAACCCGATGCTGGTGTGAAAAAGATTGTGCAGGCTTGGCCGTCGCGATTTGAGAGCCCGCGCGCCGCCGCGCTGGGCCTGTCCCCCGATCCCGATTTCGGCAGCGTGTTGCGCCAGTACGTGCAACACCACGCCGAAGCCGTGACCCACCCGGCCGCACGCCAACGGCTGGGTCTTTGAATGTTCTGTTTCTGTTTTACCACCCACCTCAAGTAGGAGACATGCGATGAAAGCCCTGTTGAAACCCCTCGCCCTGGCCGCCGTGCTCGCCGCTGCCACTGGCGCTGCCCAGTCCCAGACCGTTCTGAGGATCGGCTACGCCACCTCGGCCACCTCGCACTACGGCGTGGGCACAACCGCGTTTTGCGACGAGATGGAAAAGGGCACGCAAGGCCGCTACAAGTGCCAGCAATTCCCTTCGTCGGCGCTGGGCGGCGAGCGCGAGCAGATCGAAGCGGTGCAACTGGGCACGCAGGATCTGGTGAACACCTCCACCGGCCCACTGGGCAACTTCGTCCCCGAGGTGCGCATCGTCGACATCCCGTTCCTGTTCCGTGACTACGACCACGCGCGCAAGGTGATGGACGGCCCGATCGGCCAGGACCTGCAGAAGAAGATGGCCGCCAAAGGCCTGATCAACCTGGCTTGGACGGAAAACGGCTTCCGCCACATGACCAACAGCAAACGGTCGATCAACAGCGCCGAAGACGCATCGGGCCTGAAGATGCGCACCATGGAAAACAAAGTGCACATGGAGGGCTACAAAACCTTCGGCATCCTGCCCACACCCATGCCCTTCCCCGAGCTGTTCACTGCGCTGCAACAAGGCACGGTCGATGGCCAGGAAAACCCGATCCCGGTGATTCTGGCCAGCAAGTTCTCGCAGGTACAAAAGCACCTGTCGCTGACCGGCCATGTGTATTCGCCCGCTGCGATCATCTTGTCGCCTGCGGTGTGGAACAAGCTGTCGGCCGCCGACAAGGTGGTATTCACCGAAGCCGCCAAAAAGGGCGCCGCCGCCCAGCGCAAGAAGGTGAACGACGACGAGGCCAGCGGCATTGCCCAGCTGCGCGCTGAGGGCATGCAGGTGATCGAGAAGGTCAACGGCGAGAGCTTCCGCAAGGCCGTCGCACCGGCTTACGCCAACTTCGCCAAGGAGTTTGGCGCTGACAAGATTGCCGCCATTCAGGCAGTCAAGTAAGCCCCCTGCGCCGCGACTGCTGCGCGGCGCACCCCATAGGGGCAACATCGGCGGGCCGGCCAAGCCGGGCCCGCCAGTTCTATTGGGTTTTCCAGTCATCTCTTCTCAGCAGCGCACGGGCAACCAATGGGTTCGCTGCCTGCGACCTGCTCGCTCAATGGTGCCATCGCGCTCGTCTCCATGAAATCTCTCATCCTCACGCTCGACCGCTGGGTCACCGGCGCCTGCCTGCACCTGGCGTGTCTGCTGCTGGCGGTCATCTCCTGCCTGGGGCTGTGGCAGGTGGTGTCGCGCTTTGTCTTCTCCCAGCCCTCCACCTTCACCGAGGAGGCGATGCGCCGGCTGCTGATCTGGATGGTGATGCTGGGCATGGCGGTGGCGGTGCGCAAAGGCGCGCTGGTCTCGGTCGACCTGATGCTGCGCCTCTCGCGCGGCGCCTGGCGGCGCACCGTGCGCGCCATCATCTCCAGCGTGAATATCGCTTTCTTTTCGGTGGTGCTGTGGTTTGGCCTCGACCTGGTCTGGCGCGTGCGCTTCCAGACCTTTGCCAGCATGGAGCTGTCGATGTCCTGGGGTTACGCCGCCGTGCCAGCGGGCGCGCTGCTGGCGATTCTGGCCACGCTGGCCCACCACCTGGACCCACAAAACCAGGAACTCGAGACCGCGCAGTGAACAGCGCCCGTCTCTCAGCTCCCCTTCCACCCACCCACCGCCGGACGCTCCCATGCCCTTGACCCTGCTCATCACCATGATGGTGTGCTTTGCCTTCAGCATCTCGATTGCCGTGGCCATCGGCGGCTCGGCCATGCTGGGCATTGCGCTGTTCGACCCGAACCAGCTGATCCTGGTGCCCAAGGAGATGTTCAGCGCGATCGACAAATTTCCGCTGCTGGCCATCCCCTTCTTCATTCTGGCTGGCAA
>JBLIJY010000336.1:0-3017 GCA_047636095.1 Hydrogenophaga sp.
GTGCCCTCTGGTGCCGCGAACAGGGTGTCAAGCATTGCGTGCATTGAGGCATCGGGCATCATGTCGCAGATCTCCGCGTACGAAGCATCGTTGAGCACCTCCTCGCGCCTGAGCGAGTGCTCGCGAAGCAATGCTATGGGCGAGAGCTGGGGCGTAAGAAGGGCGGGTGCAGACAGCGCATCTGGCTCGCCCGTTGGGCCGATGTCCAGCAGCCCGCACTGGCGCAGCGCATGCCAAAGATCCTCGACTTGCAGCGGCTTGCTGGCGAACGCGCTCACCCCCACCTCCAGCGCGCGCTTGCGGGTGTCGTTGACCACGTCGGCTGTCACCAGAATCACCGGGACCCGGGCTGTATCGTCCGCCAGCAGGCGGATCGCCTCGGTGGTGGCCAGGCCGTCGAGCACCGGCATGTGGTAATCGAGCAGCACCACGTCGAACGGCTGGCGCGCCAGCAGTTGCAGCGCCTCCTGTCCGTTTTCGCAGAACACCGCCTCATGGCCCATTTTCTCCAGCAGGATGCCCATGTACTTGAGGTTGATCGGGTGGTCTTCGGCGACCAGCACGCGCAGGCTGCGGCCGTGGCCCAGCGCCACGCCTGCGCCTGGCAGTGCTTGGGGTGCGGTGGTCTCGGCCAGATCGAGGGTGACGGTGAACACCGAGCCTGCGCCGGGCTGACTTTCTACCTGAATGTCGCCCCCCATCATGCGGGCCAGGTTGCGGGAAATCTCCAGCCCAAGACCAGCGCCGCCGATGCGCCGGCACAGCGAGTTGTCGGCCTGGTAGAAGCGGGTGAAGAGGTTTTGCAGCGTCTCGGTGTTCATGCCCACACCGGTGTCGCGCACGGTCACCACCACCGAGGGCTCGCCGGGCAAGCCGCGCGTCAGGCTGGCGTTCACAGAGCCCTCATGGGTGAACTTGATGGCGTTGTTGATCAGGTTGTAGAGAATCTGGCGCACCCGGGTGGCATCCGCCATGACCCATTTGGGCAGGTCGTTGGCCACCTCGACGCTCAACGCCAGACTTTTCTCCCGCGCAGCCGCCTGCATCAGATCGTCCACTTCCTGCACCACGCTGTGCAAGGGCACTGGCGTCAAGGAGAGCTTGAGCGTGCCCGACTCCATGGTGGACACATCCAGGATGTCGTTGAGCACACCGAGCAGGTGCATGGCCGAGTCGCGCGCGGTTTGCAGGTAGTCGCGCTGGCGCCCGCTCAGGTTGGGCTCATCGAGCAGCGTGAGCATGCCCAGCAGACCCTGGAACGGGGTGCGGATTTCGTGGCTCATGTTGGCCAGGAAAACGGTCTTGCCGTGGTTGGCGGCCTCGGCTTGGTCTCGTGCTTCTTCCAGTGCCTGGCTCAGGGTCTGCAGCTCCAGGTAGCGCCGCTGCTGGCGCCGGATGTGCAACACCAGCAGGCCCACCAACACCACCATCAATGCCGCTTGTGCCGCTGCCAGCGCGGTGATCAACACGCTTTGCTTTTGCAGCTGCTTGTTGCGCTGGTCGAGAAAGCGCCCGCCCGCGCGGTTGGCTTCGCGGGTGAGCTCGCCCAGCAGAGGCAGCATGGCTTGAATTCGGTTGTTGACCTCGGCCATTTTCAACGGCGATGCGATCAGTTGATGGGGCTCGACAAACAGCGGGTCGGCCAGGGTGATGAAGCGCTCCACCGCGTCTGTGGCCTGGGCATAGGGGTTCGACTTCTCCAGCAGGTCGCGCCGCGGCAAGCCGGTGATCTGGCCGATGCGGCTCAAAAATATCTCGTATCGGGTTTGCAGCTCGAAAGGGTCGATTGCGGCGGGATCGCGCTGGGCCAAGTGGACCATGCCGTCGAGCCGGAACAGCTCGCGCTCCAGCTGGTAGGCCTGCCACATGATGGAGTCGACCTGGTTGTTGGACAGATCGTCGAGCAGGCCCACCTGTTTCCATTGAATCCAGCCCAGTGGCGTCAGCGTCACCGCCAGCAGCGCTGCGACGCCAGCCAGCCGGTGCCACGAACCCCAGCGCGACGACTGAGCAAATGGCGAATCTTTCTTGGTCATCACTGGATGTGCAAGGCCTTGAGCTGCCAGATCGAGCGCTCGTAGTAGACGAAGGAGCGCAAGGTCGCGCTGTTATCGAACGGATAGACCACAAACAGCGGTCCTTTGTCGCGCACCGCCATCGGCTTGTCATCGAGCAGGCGCGCCACGATCACCTTGTATTGCGTGGTATCGGTTACCGGGATGCTGATCGCATAGTCGTTGATGGCCACCGCTTTCACCACACGGCCACTGGCTTTGACAGCGGCCAGCACATCGGCCAACAGGGGGCCGGTGAACTTCACGGGGCGTTCGTGCCAGGGGGTGTTGGTGGTGAAACTGTGTTGCGGCAGGGCTTCGAGCATCTTCATGTCAAAAAGCGCCATCTCCCCTGCGTTTTTGACCCCGATCTTGCCGGAGATGCTGAGCACCACACGCTCCTTGGGCTCGTCCAGGGTCTGCGCTTGTGCAGCAACAGCTAACGCACCCAAGAAAAGGAATCGGGTGGTGAGGCGGCGGTTGATGGTCATGGAGGTCTTGCGTTACAGAGGGGCGGTGGCGGGTTCGGTCAGATGCGGTGGCGCACACCGGCGGGTGCGCTGGCCAGGCGCGCGAGCAGCGCTGGGGCAATCTGGTTGAGGGGCAAGATTTCATGGGCGGCGCCAGCCTGTATGGCCATGCGCGGCATGCCAAAGACCACGCAGCTGGCTTCGTCCTGCACGTAGTTGTGGCTGCCGGCGTCTTTCATTTCGCGCATCGCCTGCGCGCCGTCGGCGCCCATACCGGTGAGCATCACGCCCAGCGCGTTGGGGCCGATGACCCGGGCGGCAGAGCGAAACAGCACCTCGACCGAGGGCTTGTGCCGGTTCACGGGTTCCGTGTCTTCGATCACCACCACGTAGTTGGAGCCGCTTCGTTCGATGCGCAGGTGGTGCCCGCCAGGGGCAATGTAGGCGTGACCGGGCAAGATGCGCTCGCCGTGCCGCGCCTCGGCCACGCTGA
>JBLIJY010000337.1:0-3016 GCA_047636095.1 Hydrogenophaga sp.
GCGGACCTCCGCGCCCTCAGGGCTGGGCTCCACCCCGTGCTTGACAGCGTTTTCCACCAGCGGTTGCAAGATCAGCGGTGGCAGCTTGGCGCGCGAGGCAGCCTCGTCCATGCTCCACTCCACGCGAAGGCGCTCACCAAAGCGCACCTGCTCGATCGCCAGGTAGTGCTTGGCCAGTTCCAGCTCTTGCCAAAGGGGCACCGATTCCTGGGTGTCGGCCAGCGCGTGGCGAAACAGCTCGCTCAGGTCTTCCAGCAGGCTCTCGGCCTTGGCTGGCTCTTCGCGCACCAGCGCGATCGCGGTGTTGAGCGTGTTGAACAAAAAGTGGGGGCGAATGCGCGCTTGCAGCTCGGCCAGCTGCGCGGTGGTGCCCGCTGGCATGCGCGCTTTGGCGCGCCAAACCAACGCGGCCACCAGCACCCCGGCAATCAGCGCACCAGCCGCCGCGCTGGCCACCCAGGGGGCCGGTTCGACCAACCCCATCCAGGTCATGAGTCCGCAGCCATACAACGCCGCCCCAGCGCCCAACGCCATGCCCGCCGCCCACTGCCCCGGCATCGGCAGGCGCGAGAGCGGCTTTTTGATGGCGCAAGCCGCCAGCAGCCAGACCAAGGTGGCTGGCAGGGCTGCGCCGGTGAACACCGCCATCTGGACCATCCAGTCCCACACACCCTGGGCGCTAAACAGGGCACCCACCACCACCACCGCCTGCACGAACAGCACCGCGCGCAACACCACCCCAACCTTGCAGGTGTCAAACACCAGCTCGCGCGGGTAGGCGAGCGCCGGCATGCTCGACAGGTCAAGCGTTCCGCCGATCGGTGGCAACTCTTGGTAGGTCGATAAAATCCGAGAGTCTTTCATAGCAACACTATAGGCCGCTGGGCGCGATAGGGGGGCAAAACAGCCCGCACGCCATGGCGCGGTGACATCCAGCACCTTGCGGCCAAGCCCCCGCCAACGCGGCCATACACCCCACCGTGTGCCGCTCCTGCCCACCACTTCTCCCCACACCATGAGCTCCAACCAACTCGACAAAAAATCCGAAGCCTGGTCTGCCCTGTTTTCTGAGCCCATGAGCGAGCTGGTCAAGCGCTACACCGCCAGCGTTTTTTTTGACCAGCGCCTATGGCTGGCCGACATCACCGGCAGCCTGGCGCACGCCGAGATGCTGGCTGCACAAGCCATCATTTCCGACGCCGATCGCGCCGACATCGAGCGCGGGCTGGTGCAGATCCGCAGCGAGATCGAGGCTGGTTCGTTCGAATGGAAGCTTGATCTGGAAGACGTGCACCTCAACATCGAAGCGCGTCTGACGCAGCTGGTGGGCGATGCTGGCAAGCGCCTGCACACCGGGCGCAGCCGCAACGACCAGGTGGCGACCGATGTTCGTCTGTGGCTGCGCGGCGAGATCGACCTGATCACCGAGCTGCTGGAGGCGTTGCAGACAGCGCTGGTCGAAGTCGCCGAGAAGAACGTGGAAGTGATCCTGCCCGGCTTCACCCACCTGCAGGTCGCGCAGCCGGTGAGCTTTGGCCACCACCTGCTGGCCTATGTGGAGATGTTTGCGCGCGACGCCGAGCGCATGAGCGATGTGCGCCGGCGCACCAATCGCCTGCCGCTGGGCAGCGCCGCCCTGGCTGGCACCACCTACCCGCTGGATCGCGAGCGCGTGGCGCGCAGCCTGGGCATGGTGAATGAGAACGGTGAGCCACAGCTGTGCCAGAACAGCCTGGACGCCGTGAGCGACCGCGACTTCGCTATCGAATTCACCGCTGCCGCCGCGCTGTGCATGGTGCACATCAGCCGCTTCAGCGAGGAGCTGATTTTGTGGATGAGCCAGAACTTCGGCTTCGTGAAAATTGCCGACCGCTTCACCACCGGCTCGTCGATCATGCCGCAGAAGAAAAACCCCGACGTGCCCGAACTCGCGCGCGGCAAGACCGGCCGCGTGGTCGGCCACCTGATGGGCCTGATCACTTTGATGAAAGGCCAGCCGCTGGCTTACAACAAGGACAACCAGGAAGACAAAGAGCCGCTGTTTGACACGGTGGACACACTCAAAGACACGCTGCGCATCTTTGCCGAGATGGTGGGCGGGCAGCTGAACCCGGCCACCGGTCACAGGGAAGGTGGCATCACCGTCAACGCGATCGCGATGGAAGAAGCGGCCAAGAAGGGCTACGCCACCGCCACCGATCTGGCCGACTACCTGGTGAAAAAGGGCCTGCCCTTTCGCGACGCCCACGAAACCGTGGCACACGCCGTCAAGGCGGCGGTGACGCACAACTGCGACCTCTCCGAGCTGCCACTGGCGGTGCTGCAAGGCTTCAACGACAGCATCGAGAAAGATGTGTACGAGTGCCTGAGCCTGCGCGGCTCGCTCAACGCGCGCAACACGCTGGGCGGCACCGCCCCCACGCAGGTGCGTATCCAGATCGCGCGCCACCGCCAGCGTCTCGCCTGAGCCGATCCTGGGTCTGTCGAAGGGCTCAAGATCGGACCTGGTTTGCCGATGCAGCAGGGAGAGTCAGGGTAAGCGTCGCCCTGGACAATTCCCCTTGATGGAGTCTGCGCGTGAGCACCCTGTCTCTCTGGATTGCACTCGTGGTCGCGCTTGGCCTGGGCTGGTGGTACTGGCGTCGCCCGACCTCACGCCCGGTGTCGTTGCCAGCCTCAACACCGCCCGCCTTCTCACCCCGGCCCAACCTGGTGCCACGTGCCAACCAGCCAGCAACAGCACCGGCGCCGGTGACCCCCATCGAGCCAGCCCCGCCCGAGCTCAAGGCGCTGGTCTGGCGGCGCGAGGCCGACCTAGAGGCGCCCCAGCGCGATGCATTGTTGGTCGCTGTTCGCGGTATCCCGCGCCCGCCCAGCTCCCTGCAGCAGCTCCTCTCGCCTAAGTTCGTGGCCCGCGCCGCGTCGGCCGAGCTCAGCGAGCTGGTCATGGCGGAGCTGCTGATCGCAGCCAAAGTGCTGGGCCACGTGAACTCCCCGTTTTATGGCCTTCGCCACC